>CAYXTH010000018.1:0-12954 GCA_964468025.1 uncultured Muribaculaceae bacterium
AACTGAATGACTTTCCATATATTCACTCATATCAATTCTTATCATGTGTCTTTCATCATCAAATAATTCATAGGCAAGGCTTTTAGCAACTTCTGTTTTACCAACGCCAGTAGGTCCTAAAAATATAAACGAACCAATAGGTCTATTTGGATCTTTAATACCAGCTCGTGCCCTTTTAATAGCATCACTTACTAAATGTAAAGCCTCATCTTGTCCTTTTACTCTTTTACCTAAATTTTCTTCTAAATGAATAAGTTTGTCTTTTTCAGTCCCGACTAATTTGCTAATGGGAATATTTGTCCATTTTGAAATAATACTTGCGATAGATTCATCATCCACAATATCACTTAAAATAGAATTTTTATTATTCTTTTTAAGTTCATCAAGTTCCTTTTCAAGTTTTGGAATAACACCGTGTCTAAGCCTAGCAGCAGATTCTAAGTCATAAGAATTTTCGGCCATTTCAAGTGAATGATTAGCACTTTCAATTTCTTCTTTTTTGTGGTTAATTTCACTGTTAACTTTCTTTTCATCTTCCCAAGATTTTCTAAGAGTAGATTCTTTTTCTTTAAGTGTAGATAACTTAGTATTTATTTCTTCTAAGCGGTTTTTAGAAAATTCGTCTTTTTCCTTTTTAAGTGCTTCTTTTTCGACTTCTAAATTCATAATCTTTCTAGTTAAATTATCTAAATTCACTGGAACAGATTCTAATTGAGTTTTAATAGTCGCACACGCTTCATCAACTAAGTCAATTGCTTTATCGGGTAAAAATCTATCAGTAATATATCTATCTGATAAAGTAGCTGCCGCAACTAATGCTTTATCTTTAATAGTAACACCATGGTAAACTTCAAATCTTGGCTTTAGGCCTCTTAAAATTGTAATAGTATCAATAACAGTAGGCTCTTTTACTAATACTTTTTGAAACCTTCTTTCTAAGGCTCCATCTTTTTCTATATACTTACGGTATTCATTTAAAGTAGTTGCACCAATGCAATGAATTTCACCACGTGCAAGCATTGGTTTTAACATATTGCCAGCATCCATTGCACCATCCATTGCCCCTGCACCTACAATCATATGAATTTCATCAATAAACATAATGATTTGACCATCGGAATTTTTAACTTCTTTTAAAACTGCTTTAAGCCTATCTTCAAATTCTCCGCGGTATTTAGCACCAGCGATTAAAGCCCCCATATCAAGTTCCCAAATTTGTTTATTTTTTAAACTGCTTGGTACGTCGCCTTTAATAATACGGGATGCAAGTCCTTCAACAATTGCGGTTTTACCAACACCGGGTTCTCCAATTAAAACGGGATTATTTTTGGTTTTTCTTGATAGTATTCTAGTAATACTGCGGATTTCTTCATCACGCCCAATTACGGGATCAACTTTACCACTTTTTACACTTTCGGTAATATCTCTACCGTATTTTTCTAATACATTTTGTAAATTTTCTTCATAACCATTTGGCATATTAAAGCCTCCTTTCTACATCTATAATTATACTCTTTTTTTAGCACTTGTCAACAACGAGTGCTAAAATGTTGTAAAAAAAGATATATTTTGATATAATTTTACAAAAGGAGCAAAAATTTATGAATAAATTTAGTAATAAAATGATAGTAACTATAAGCGTGCTTACTGTTTTGCTTGGTGTTTTCTTGCTTTCTTCCAATTATTTATCGGGCAAAAAGGAAAATGCATATGAAAAGGTAAAAATATCTCTTTCTACTGTAAAAAATGGTAAAAAAGAAGATAATACTCCAAAGCAAATTGAGGAAGAAGAAAAAGTAAATTATGATACTGGGGATTATCTTGGTATTTTGGATATACCTAAAATAAATTTAAGCAGAGGTTTTTATGATAAGGAAAATGAGTATAATACGATTCATTATAATGTAACATTATTAGAACCATCAAATTATCCTGATGAAAAGGGTGGTAATGTTATTTTAGTTGCTCATTCTGGTAGTAGTTATATTGGCTTTTTTAAGCATTTATACCAATTGACATTAGGTGATGAAGCATTTATAACTTATAAAAATCATAAGTATGAATATAAAATTGTAAATATCTATGATGAAACAAAAGATGGAGATGTTACTATTTATAGGAATAAAAAAAAATCAACGCTTACATTAGTTACTTGTACTAAAGATGATGATACTAAGCAAACTATATATATATTAGAATTACAAAAGGTGGATTAGGCCTTTTTTTGTATAGTTTTTTTTCTCTTGCATATACTATGTATAAGCACTGTTCTTTCAATTTGGCATCAAAATTTGACATATTGCGATATATATGGTAGAATATTGACTGTTTTCTCGTCAAAAACAGGAGAGGTGGATTATGAAAACAAGTGGACCGATTAAGGCCCTTTGTGTGGCCTTAATCATATGTTTACTATCAGGAGTATATAGTACTGTTGTAGTTGCTCTTGAAAGTAATCAAGTATATTTAAATATAAATAATAAAGTATTAGAGGAAGATAATTTAATCACTGAAAGGGAAATTGCTTATAGCGTACCTTCTGATTTAAAAACCGAAGTAAACGTTGAAAGACTTAAAGCAATTAAAGAAGAAGAAAAAACAAAAGAAGAAGAGGCTAGGAAACAAACAATAGTTTATGATGGTTTAACATTAGAAGAACTTTCAAATAAATTAAATAGATCTTTAAATTCTACTTTATCAGGGCAAGGAGAAACTTTCGCATCTTATGCAATTGAACTTGGCGTTGATCCTTATTTAGCGGTTGCGATAGTTCTTCATGAAACAGGTTGTAAGTGGACTTGTAGTACTTTATTAAGACAATGTAATAATGTAGGTGGTATGAAAGGTAGCCCTAGTTGTAATGGTGGTTCTTATAAATCTTTTAGTAGTTTAGAAGAAGGTATTAGAGCGTATATGGATAATCTTAATAGAAATTATTTTTCATTAGGACTTAACACACCAGAGAAGATTGGTCCAAAATATGCGGCTAGTACAACGTGGGCAAGCCAAGTAAATGCTTACATAAATGAAATTAAAGCATCCTAGGGTGCTTTTTTTATAAAAAAATCTATGTAGCATTTAAAAGGACTTAAAAATTTAGTAAAATCTATTGCCATATTTTTTTGGGTATTGTATAATTTATTCATAAAACAATTGCTTTTATTATTTTTAATTGATTATATAATAGTGTTTTAATGGTTTAAGAATATTGCTATATCTTTAAGTATTATAAATACTGACTATATACTAAAAATAAGCTACTTTAATAAATATAATTGTGGTACAAGTGGTAGAGGTGCCGATATAAATGGTTTTGGTAAATTAAATATATAAATAATGAAAACAATAAGATAAAATATAATGATAAAGAGTACTATATTTTAAACAAAATTTAAAGAGGAGGAATAGTATGAGTTTAACAGCGGGAATAATAGGACTTCCTAATGTAGGAAAATCAACTTTATTTAATGCAATAACAAAACAGCAAATACTTGCGGCAAATTATCCATTTGCGACAATAGAGCCAAATGTTGGTATGGTAATTGTACCTGATGAAAGAGTTAAATTTTTAAAAAAATTATATAATCCTAAAAAAACAATATACGCTACGTTTGAGTTTACTGATATTGCTGGTCTTGTAGAGGGTGCATCAAAAGGAGAAGGCCTTGGCAACAAATTTTTATCTCATATAAGAGAAACTGATGCTATATGCGAAGTTGTAAGATGTTTTGATAATGGTAGTATTACTCATGTAAGTGGTAGTGTTGATCCTATAAGGGATGTTGAAATTATAAACTTAGAACTTATTTTTGCGGATTTAGAAATAGTAGAAAATAGATTGTCAAAGGTTGGTAAAAAAGGAAGACTTTCAAACGATAAAGATGCTTTAAAAGAAATAAAATTATTAGAAAAAATAAAAGAATGTTTACTTAATAATAAACCAGTTAGAAGTTTAGAATTAGAGAAAGAAGATATAAAAATACTAAAAGCATTTAATCTTTTAACTTTAAAACCAATTATTTATGTTGCAAATGTGAATGAAAATGAAATTACTGTGGAAAACGAATATGTCAAAAATTTAAGAGAATATGTTAGTGGTGAAAATGCATCAGTTGTGGTAATAAGTGCGAAAATAGAGGAGGAATTATCACAACTTGATGATGAAGAACGAGATGAATTTTTAAAAGAAATGGGGATTGAAGAAAGTGGTCTTGATAAACTTATAAAAGCATCTTATAAATTGCTTGGATTATCGACATATTTAACTGCCGGTTTTGATGAGGTAAGAGCGTGGACTTATAAGCAAGGCATGAAAGCACCTGAATGTGCAGGAATTATTCATACTGATTTTGAAAAAGGATTTATAAAGGCTGAAGTAATGAGTTTTTCCGATTTAAAAGAATACGGTAGTGAACTTAAGGTTAGAGAGAATGGAAAAATGAGACTTGAAGGTAAAGACTATGTTATGCAAGATGGAGATATTTGTTATTTTAGATTTAATGTTTAAAAACAATTAAAAAGAGTATACTATACACAGGTGATATTATGTACTATTTAAATTGTTTTTTTATATATTCTATTATTGGGTATATTGCGGAACTTATATTTGGATTAGTAATAGGTGCGGATGTTAAAAGTGGCATTTTGTATGGTCCTTGGACTTTTATATATGGTTTTGCAGCTATTATAATTATTTTAATTAGTGATAAGTGCTTTAAAAAATTACATATGAATAAAATCCTTGAAACAGTAATTATATTTATTATTTTATTATTTAGCTTAATGACTTTAGAATTACTTGGTGGTTATTTAATTGAAATAATATTTGGTTATTCATTTTGGAATTATACTGATTTTAAATTTAATGTTGGTAAATATACTTGTTTTGAGATGGGATTAGTATGGTCGGTTATAAGCATTTTATTTATATATATTGTAAGGCCTTTATTTGATAAGTTTATATTAAAAATACCAAAGTGGCTAACCTTTGTTATTGGTTTTTTCTTTATACTAGATGTAATTACAACTTTTATATAAAGTTTTTTTGTTAAGTAGTGTGAAGGTTATGATGGAGTGCTTTTTAAAATTGTAAAAGTTTAAAAACATTTATATACGCAAAACCTTTATCACATATTATTTTTATAATAATAAAACTTAGTTTAAAAAGCTCAAATGAAAAATTAAATTGACCAAAATTAAAAAATATAGTAATATATTAGCCGGTGATGAAAATGTATGGTGTATATGATAAATTAAATGGTGTAATTACCAAATCGGATTTTGATAAAGGTTTTTATTATGATAAAGATTATGTTGAACTTTTAGAAACAACTAGTACTAGGGATTATAGAAATTTAAAATTTAAAGTTGAATCGGAAAGTATAAATTTATATTATAAGGTAAAAATTGCGATTGATTTAAAAGAAAAAATAATTGTAGAAATGGGTTGTACTTGTCCACAGTATAAAAAAACAGGTTGCTGTAAGCACATTGCCGCAAGTGCGATTAATTATTATGAAGAATTATTTGAAGAAGATTATGATGATGTTCAATTAAAAACGTCAAAAGATATAATTAGTGCATTTTATAAACCAAGGGTAAATAAGATTAGAAAAAAATTGTCTCTTGAAGTAAATATTACTGTGGAAGACAGTTGGTTTTATGGCGATTATTATAAAATATGGTTTAAAATAGGTGAAGATAAACTATATACTTTGAAAAGTAAATTTCTAAAATTTTTAGATGCTTATAAAAATGATTATGCCTACACAATGACTTCTAAATTTACTTATTGGAATGGTAATTATTATTTTTCTGATATTGATAAAAAAATTCTTGATTTTTGTGTAAAAAATAAAGATCGTGCTGGTGCTGATGGTATGGTACTTGATACGGAAAATGTTACTAAGTTTTTACCACTCTTAAATAATAAAAAATTTAATACATCGGATGATTTAGGAAATAAAAAATTTAATGGTATAAAAGAAGAAAATCCATTTAAAATAAATTTAAAAAAAGAAAACAAACAATATTTATTAGAAATAAGCAATATGGATGATTTTAAATACTATGCTCCTGGATATGTTTATAGTGAAAATACTTTATATAAAATATCCTCGTCTCTTGCAAAGTTATATTCTATGATGAAAAATGCTTCGTTAAAAACATTAGTATTTGAAAAAAATGAACTAGAACAATTTAGTAATGGTATTTTACAGGTGATTAAAGATGATGTTAATATAGATGAATCCGCGAAAGAAATAGTTATTACAAATGAACCATTGGTTAAATTATATTTTGATTTTTATAATAATGCTATTGAATGTAATGTGAAACTTGATTATGGAAATAGTGAAATAAATATATTTGAATATACTCCGAATATATTACGAAATCAGAACTATGAAACAAAAATCTATGATAATCTTAGTGATTATAATTTTAAAGCAAATGAGAGTAAAAAAACATTTATTTTAGATGATATAGATGATATTGGAGATTTTTTGGAAAATGGAATAAATAATCTTAGTGAAATATATAATGTATTTACTTCTCAAAAAATAAAAAACACAAGTGTTACAAGCAAAACAAAAACCCAAGTTAATTTTAATATTGGTCAAGATAATATAATGTCATATGATTTTAGTCTTGATGGTATTGATAAAGAAGAACTTTCAAAAGTACTTGATAGTATGCAGGCTAAAAAGAGATATTATAAGTTAAAAAGTGGAAATATATTAAATTTAGAAGATAATGAAGATTTACAAAAATTTGGTAATTTAGTAGAAGACATGGAACTATCTGATAAAGATATTGATGCGGGTGGTGGTACTGTACCAAAATACAGGGCTATATATTTTGATAGCTTAAAAAACAATAGATATAATGGTGCTATTTCTACAAATAATTTGTTTGATGAACTTATAAATAAATTTAATTCATATAAAAAAAATAAGATAAATCTAAGTAAAAAAGAACTATCTATTTTACGTGATTATCAAGTGTCTGGTATTCAGTGGTTATATAATATTTATAAATGTGGTTTTGGTGGAATACTTGCGGATGAAATGGGCCTTGGAAAATCAATACAACTTATTTATCTAATAAAGCTAATTATTAAGGAAAATCCAAATGCTAAAATACTTATCGCAAGTCCAACGTCATTAGTTTATAATTGGAAAAAGGAATTTGATAAGTTTGGTAGTGAAATTAAATACAAAGTATTTGCGGAAAATAAGGAAAAGAGGCTTCAAGGTTTAGAAGATACTAGCGATGTAAATGTTTTAATAACTACATATGGCCTTGTTAGAAATGATGAAAAAGTGTATAAGAATATGAATTTTGAACTAATCGCCATTGATGAGGCTCAAAATATTAAAAATCCTTATGCTCAAATTACAAAGTCTATTAAGAATTTAAATGCGAATGTTAAAATTGCCCTTACTGGTACACCACTTGAAAATTCAGTTATAGAGCTTTGGAGTATATTTGATTTTATTATGCCAGGTTATTTAGCGAATATTAAAAAGTTTCAAAGTTTATATAATATAAAAGATACTGATGAAGAAAGTATTAAAAAATTAGATACTTTAAATATGCAAATAACATATTTTATATTAAGAAGAAAAAAGAAAGATGTTGTTAAAGACCTTCCTGATAAAATAGAAAACAATATATATGTTGATTTAGGTGCAGTTCAAAAAGGGTTATATATTGCTGAAGTTCAAAAAACGAGAGAGGAAATGGATGATTTAATGGCTACTGAGGGTTTTGCTAAGGCTAGGTTTAAAATTTTACAATTATTAACTAAGTTAAGACAAATTTGTATAGACCCATCTATTGCGTTTAGTAATTATAAAGGTGGCAGGGCAAAAATTGAAGAGTTAATTAAAATAGTAAAGACAGTAAAAGAAAATGGTCATAAAATGCTTATTTTTACAACTTATAAAACTGCTTTAAATATAGTAGAAAAAGAACTTAAAAAAGCGGGTATTTCTTCTTATCATATTGATGGTAGTGTTCCATCTAAAAAAAGAATGGAGTTAGTTGAAAGTTTTAATAATGATGATACTGATGTGTTTATTATTACCTTAAAAGCTGGTGGCACAGGATTAAATTTAACTTCGGCAACTGTGGTTATTCATTTAGATTTATGGTGGAATCCACAGGTTGAAAATCAAGCAACTGATAGAGCACATCGTATTGGTCAAAAGGAAACTGTTGAGGTTATCAGACTAATTGCCAAAGGTACAATTGAAGAGAGGATTTTGGAACTTCAAACTAAAAAAAGAAAACTTGCGGATGCTTTAATTGAGGGCGATATGAAAAGTAAAAATCAATTTTCTAATCTTACTGAAAAGGATATCCAAATGCTTCTTTCTATTGATAATGAAGAAGATGTGCTGGTTTAGGGGATTTACAAAATCAAAAAAATTTGTTATAATTTTTATCGAGTATGAATTTACTCCTTGCTTTATTAAAAGCCAGTAGACCATAAGGAGGTGTAAAAAGTGAAAAAGTATGAAATTATGTTTATCGTAAGACCAACTTTAAGCGAAGAAGATACTAAAAAGGTTATCAGTAATTTTGAAAAAGTTTTAACTGATAATGGTGCTAAGGTGGTAGGTACGAAAGATATGGGTCAAAGAGAACTTGCTTATGAAATTAAAAAGTTCAAAAGCGGTTATTATTACGTATTTAATGTAGAAGCAAACGATGACAAGGCAACAAAAGAATTTGATCGTTTAGCACTTATTAGTAAAGATGTTATTCGTCATTTAATTACAAAAGAAGAAATTTAATAAAAGAGAGGTACATTTATGAATAGAGTTTGTTTAGTTGGTAGATTAACTGCCAAACCAGAATTAAGATATACAGGATCAAACGTTGTGTATGTACGTTTTACAATTGCGGTAAACCGTGGTTATAATAGTCAACAAGGTCAACCAAATACTGATTTTATTGGTATTATTGCTTGGAGAAGAACTGCCGAAAATATTTGTAATTACTTAGATAAAGGTAGCATGATTTCTGTTGAAGGTTATATTCAAACAGGAAACTATACCGATAAAGATGGTAATAAAAAATATACTACTAATATAGTAGCGGAAACAGTTCAATTTTTAAGTCGTAGTCAAAATGCTGTACAAGGCGTTCCTACTGCTTCTCCAACGCCATATGATTATGAGCCAAAAAATGCGGTAAATGTTGAAGAAGATCCTTTTGCTGATTTTGGAGATAATGTATCAATAGATGATAATTTCTTAGACTAGGAAAGGAGAAAACAATGGCAGATTTTTATAGAAAAAAGAAAAAAATATGTCAAATGTGTGCTGGTAAATCAGTAGACTATAAGGATGTAGATATTATTAAAAAATATATAAGTGCTGATAAAGGTAAAATTTTACCAAGAAGAATTACTGGTGCTTGTTCTAAACATCAAAGACATATTGCTAATGAAGTTAAAAAAGCTCGTTTTATGGCTTTAATACCTTTTGTAAAATAAAGGTGTTTTTTTTGGGGTTCTTTTAAACCCAGTGGGTAGTAAAATTTAAAAGTTTCTAATTTTACTGTGGCGTTTATTAAAATGAGTTTCTAAATCTAGTGAGGACTGAGTATGAAAAAACGACGAAGAAAATTCGCCGTTTTAACGTACTAAAAGAAATGATATAATTTAGTTGTTTAATGATATTTATATAAGTAAATAGTACAGGAAAATTTTATTATGAATTTAGTTTGTATAAAAATATTGTTTTGTTAGAAAAGATTTATTACAGTGTGTAAAATATGTTGTTAAGGGAAATGGGTTACACTGTAGTTATTTATTTTTTAAAATTATTCTAAGACTTTAAATAATCAATTAAAGTCTTGAAACTTTTATTATTATATATAATATCGTATAAAATAGTAATAATAGGCATGTTTATATTACTAAATAATTTATTTATAGTATGTAATGTATTTAAACCCTCTACTGTATTATTGTTAATATAGTTTTTTATTTCTTCCCTATTACCTTTACTAATTAAACACCCTAATGAATAATTTCTTGATTTATTACTATTTGCGGTTAATATTAAATCACCAATACCAGCGTAACTAAGTACTGTGTTTTCATTGCCATTAAATTTTTTAATTAAGTTACTTGTTTCTAATAAACATTTAGTAATATAAGTACATTTTGTGCTTTCTGGCATATCATTTAGTATGCCAGCTCCTATGGCAAATACATTTTTAATACTACCGCATATTTCAGTACCAATTATATCAGTATTTGTATCTATACTAAAACACTCAAATGCTTTTACTATTAAATCGGTAATATTATTACTTGCTATAGTAATACCTATTGGGATTTCTTTAACAGTATCTATCGCAAAAGATGGGCCTGAAATAACTGCAATTTTATTTGTGTACGTTTTTACAATATCACTAATAAAACCATCACTTGTAATACCTTTTGAGGCAATTACAATAGGCATATCTTTAATATAATTACTTGCTTTTTCTAATACATTAGAAACAAATATTGCAGGTATTGCAAGTATAATTAAATCACTATTAGAAATATCATCAAAGGAAGTAGTTATTTTAATATCCTTTGGAATATAAACACCTTTAAAACTAGGGCTTTCTCTTGTTTCTAATATTTTTTTCATTTCTTCTTCAAAAGAGCACCACATAGTTAAATTATTTTTTTTATTTAATCTAATAGATAAAGCACTAGCGTATGCTCCACATCCTAAAACAAATATTTTCATTATTATCACCAATACTATTATAGCTTTTTTTAAATATATAAGCAATTAAATGGACAAATGTTTACAAAAAACTATTATTTTATAAATATGTTACTTTTGAATAGCGAAAATATGACATAAAAAATTAATAAAAATAATAAGCATTAAGAAATAAAATTATAATAAAAGAACTAGGTGTCAAAAAAATGTCAAAAAAATTAAAAGAAACTATTGATTTTCATACAATAATCGTGTAAAATGGTGAATGTGTGGGTGTGATGATGTGCAAGGTTGCTGATACACGAGGTTAAGTTGCAAATAAACTTAGGCTTGAAATCAGGTTTTTGTGCGGAGCAGTCTATACTAGATATAGGCGAGAGGAGGATACAATAATGTCTGCAAATAAAGTTCGCATTAAATTAAAAGCATTTGAACATAAAAATTTAGATGCAGCGTGTGCTAAAATTGTTGATACAGTTAAAAGAACTGGTGGAAAAGTAAGTGGACCAATACCACTACCAACAGAGATTGAAAAAATAACAATTTTAAGAGCAGTTCACAAATACAAAGATTCACGTGAACAATTTGAAAAAAGAACACACAAAAGACTTATTGATGTTAATAACCCAAGTAAGGAAACAATAGATGCATTAACGCATCTAGAAATTCCAAGCGGTGTTGACATTCAAATTAAATAATAGGAGGAATGAATATGAAAGGAATCTTAGGTCGTAAAATTGGAATGACTCAAGTATTTGATCAAGATGGAAAACTAATTCCAGTAACTGTTGTTGAAGTTACACCAAACGTTGTAACACAAATTAAAACAAAAGAAAACGATGGTTATGAAGCAATTCAACTTGGATTCGATACAAAGAGAGAAAAGTTAGCGACAAAAGCTTCTATTGGACATACCAATAAGGCACAAACTACACCTAAGCGCTTCTTTAGAGAAATTAAAGGTGTAAATATTGAAGACTATACTTTGGGTCAAGAACTTACAGTAAATGTTTTCGAAAGAGGAGAAATGGTTGACGTAACAGGAACTACAAAAGGTAAAGGGTTCCAAGGTGTTATTAAAAGACATGGTCAACACAGAGGGCCTATGGGACATGGCTCACATTATCATAGAAGACCAGGTTCAATGGGAACTATGAGACCAATGCGTGTATTTAAAGGTAAAAAATTACCAGGACATATGGGTACATTAACAGTAACAATTCAAAACTTAGAGATTGTTATGGTAGATGCTGAAAATAATGTTATTTTAGTTAAAGGAAATATTCCAGGACCTAAAAAATCATTAGTTATCATTAAAAGTGCTGTTAAAAATATGGGAAAAGTTAATGAAAGGCCTGAACTTGTTAGCTGGGTAAAGGAAGAAACAGTTAAAGAAGAAACAGTACAAACTACTGAGGAAGAAAAGTAGGTGAAAGATATGAAAAAATTATCTGTATTGAATATTAAAGGTGAAAAAGTAAGCGAAATTGCATTAAACAAAAACGTATGGGGTATTGAACCAAATGATTCAGTTATCTATGATGCAGTAATGCTTGCAAGAGCATCTCAAAGACAAGGTACTCATGATACAAAAACACGCAGTGAAGTAAGCGGTGGTGGAAGAAAACCTTACCGTCAAAAAGGAACGGGAAATGCAAGACAAGGCTCAATAAGAGCACCACATTACCCAGGTGGTGGAATTGTGTTTGGCCCTCATCCAAGAAAATATAATAAAAAACAAAATAGAAAAGAAAGAATACTTGCTTTAAAATCAGCATTATCTTATAAAAACATTGATAAAGAAATTATCGCACTTGATAATTTAAATCTTGAAACAAACAAAACAAAAGAAATGTTGCAAGTTTTAGGTGCTATTAAAGCAAATAAAAATATTTTAATTGTTACAAGTGAACTTACTGATAATGTTATATTAGCATCACGTAATATTCCAAATGTTGTATTATTACAAGCAAATGAAATTAATACACTTGATGTTATGTCGGCAGATACATTGGTAATTACTACTGATGCAATTAAATCAATAGAGGAGGTGCTTGCTTAATGAATTATAGAGATATTATAAAAGTGCCAATAATTACAGAAAAATCTTCTGATTTAGCAAAATCAAATACTGTTGTATTTAGTGTTGATGTAAGAGCAAATAAAACTCAAATCAAACAAGCAGTAGAAAACATTTTTAATGTTAAAGTTGAAA
>CAYXTH010000019.1:0-2774 GCA_964468025.1 uncultured Muribaculaceae bacterium
TATTATACGAGAAAAATTTTATAAACCCTTTTTCATTTTCAAAATTTATTAAAAACTGGTGTTAGTATAGATATATTGATACAAAATTTGTAAAGAAAAATATTAAGAAGAAGTTTCAAAAATATTTGGTATAATAAGAAATACTATGAAAACTAGAATTTGATAGTCTCCGTTAACGATGAATTTTATAATAGATTATAGTGCTTTTCTATTATACAAATAAATACATATAGAATATATTAAAATGAAAGATGTTAAAAAATGAATACATTTTAAAAATATGTATATATTAAAAGTAGGGTATACATCTTTCAAAGACATAGTCACCCCCACATAAGCCCTTAATCACTTTAAAGATGGATTATTCCGTCTTCACTTGCCCGCTAATGCATTTTAGCGTTTAAATATAGATGCCTGCTTAATGCAGGCTTTTAAATGACATAGTGATTTATACCATATTTATTTTCTTTTATATCTAAAAACAGATCATTATTTGGTGGAAAGTATGTAAGTAATGAAAATATTATATAAATAAATATTATACCTATTATGCTTATATAATTAAAACATTTAATATGTTCTTTTATTAAAATATTATAACTAATAATTTGTGATATTAAAATAGTTATAAAAAGAACGGTAATATTCAAAAAAATATTATTTTGAAAAACATTATAAAAAGGTAAATATAATCCTAAAAATATAGGGATACTAAGGGTAGAACTAATAAACGCACTAAATATAATATTATTATTTTTAATATTATATTTTTTAAAAATAAAATAATCAAATAAACTTATAATTAAAATAGATGTGAAAATCATTTTCATATGTTCCCAAGTACTTTCATTTACTGGAAAAAATATACTAGTTAAACTATTTGGTAGTATGCTATACCCAAAATGAGTAAGGAAACAAAG
Organism: uncultured Muribaculaceae bacterium; assembly: GCA_964468025.1. GTDB lineage: Bacteria > Bacillota_I > Bacilli_A > RF39 > UBA660 > Coprosoma. The sequence goes on from CAYXTH010000019.1 coordinate 921, forward strand.
ACCAAAGATAAGAAATATATCAATAATTTTAATTTTTTTAATGGACATAAAAAACACCTTCTTTTTAATAAAATGCACTAAAAATGCAAAAAAATACAAAAATTTTAAAATAAAAAAAGGATTTTTAAAACTTTTGTTGTATATTAATATATAGGAGGGCATTTTTTTATGAAACAAATAAGTCAAGAAAAAATAAACGAAATAAGAGATAGTGTTGACATTGTAGATGTAGTTAGTAATTATGTTTCATTAGTGCCAACCGGTAAAAATTTTATTGGTGTTTGCCCATTTCATGATGATAGTCATCCAAGTATGAGTGTTAGTAGGGAAAAGAAAATATACAAATGTTTCTCTTGTGGTGCGACGGGGTCGGTATTTAAGTTTTTGATGGACTATGAAAATATTACTTTTCCAGAGGCTTTAAAAAAAGTTGCAAATATGGGTGGAATAAGTATTGATATAGGTACACCTATTAAAAAGGTTAAAAAAAATCCTCTTTATGATGTTTATGATTTAAGTATAAAATATTATACAAATAGTATAAATACAAATTTAGGAAAAGAAGCTAAGGCATATTTAAAGGGAAGAAATATAAATGAAGATGTTATAAAAGAGTTTCAAATTGGTCTTGCTACAAATGATAGAGATAATTTATGGAAAATCCTTGAAAAAAAGTTTGATCAAGAATTACTTTTGAAAAGTGGTTTAATAGGAAAGGGCGAATATAATTATTATGATCTTTTTAGAGAACGAATAATGTTTCCACTATATGATTTAGATGGCAAGGTAGTTGCTTATAGTGGCAGAATTTATAATAAAGAAGATAATGCCAAATATTTTAATACAAGGGAAACTGAAATATTTAAAAAAGGTGAACTTTTATATAATTATCATAGGGCTAAAAATGAGGCTAGAAATAGTGGAAAAATTATAGTAATGGAAGGCTTTATGGATGTTATTCGGGCATATATAGTTGGTGTTAAAAATGTAGTTGCGACAATGGGTACTGCAGTTACTAGCACGCAGGCTAATTTAATTAAAAAAATGGCTAAGGATGTTATACTTTGTTTTGATGGAGATAATGCTGGTGCGAAGGCAACCATTGCTTGTGGAGATGAACTTTTGAAGTTAGGAGTTACCGCAAACGTTATTTTTTTAGAAAATAATATGGATCCTGATGAATATATAAGTAAAAATGGTAAAGAAAAATTTATAAGTAAAATAAATAATCCTATTAGTATAATGGACTTTAAATTTATATATTTTAAAAAAGGACTTGATTTAAATAGTAGTACTGACCTTGCACGTTTTGTTAATATAATGATTGGTGAGATAAATAAGGTTGATGATGATATTTTGAAAGAAGCTTTAATAAAAAGGCTTTCTAATGAATCGGGGCTTGACATTTCTATAATAAAAGGTAAAATAAATTTTAAACCAAATTTAAAACCTGAAAAAAAAATAGCTATTAAAACAAATAAATATGATACCGCCCAGCGCAACTTGATTTGGTATATGCTTAAAAGCCCAGAGGTTATTAAAATGTATGACAATAAAGTGACCTATATGCCAAACGATGATTATAGACTTCTTGGAAGAGAAATAAGTTTGTTTTATCAAAACTTTGGTTATATAAATGAAGCTGAGTTTTTGGATTATATAGTAAATAATAGTTTTTTAATAGATACCTTAAAAAAAGTAACGATGGCAAATCTTAAAGAAAAATATACTATACAGGAAATTGAAGACTATATAAATGTTATTTATGAAAAAAATATTAAAAATGAAACAAATAGGTTAAAGAGCAAAATGCAAAAGGAAATAGATCCAATAGAAAAAGCAAAAATTGCACAA
>CAYXTH010000019.1:2784-12432 GCA_964468025.1 uncultured Muribaculaceae bacterium
GCACAAAAAATAATAGATTTAAAAAAAGGAAGTGTTAATAATGTTTAATGAAATTAAAGGGTTTGAAGAAAGGAAAAAAGAGTTAATTAAAATTGGTAAGAAAAAGGGTAGTATTACTTATGAAGAGCTTGCGGATAAATTAAAAGGATTAGAACTTGATGCTGATAGTTTAGATGAGTTATATAATGCTTTAAGTGAAAATAAAATTGCTGTAGTAAGTGAAAATGCCGAAGATGATGATACAACAAGTGGTACTGAGACTTTAACTAAAGATTTAACTATTAATGACCCAGTTCGTATGTATTTAAAAGAAATTGGTCAAATAAAGTTACTTACTATTGAAGAAGAATTGGAACTTGCTGATAGAATTACTAATGGTGATGAACAAGCCAAAGCCACACTCGCAGAAGCTAATCTTCGTTTAGTTGTTAGTATTGCTAAAAGATATGTTGGTAGGGGAATGCTATTTCTTGACTTAATTCAAGAAGGTAATATGGGGCTTATGAAAGCTGTTGATAAGTTTGATGTTAGTAAGGGTTATAAATTTTCTACATATGCCACTTGGTGGATTAGACAAGCTATTACTAGGGCAATTGCTGATCAAGCAAGAACTATAAGGGTTCCAGTTCATATGGTTGAAACTATAAATAAACTTGCTCGTATTGAAAGACAATTAACTTTGGAATTAAATAGAGAGCCAACAGAAGAAGAACTTTCTAAAAAAATGGGTTTGAGTGTTGATAAAATAAGAGAAATTTATAAAATTAGTCAAGAACCTGTAAGTTTAGAAACACCAATTGGTGAGGAGGAGGACTCTCATTTAGGGGATTTTATACCAGATGAAACAAATATGAGCCCTGAAGATTTTGCAATAAATGAACTTTTAAAAGATGAAATTTCCGATGTATTACTTACTTTAACCGAAAGAGAAGAAAAGGTTATTAGGCTTCGCTTTGGTCTTGAGGATGGACGACCTCGTACACTTGAAGAAGTTGGGCAATTATTTGGTGTTACTAGAGAAAGAATAAGACAGATAGAGGCTAAAGCTCTTAGAAAATTACGCCATCCATCTAGAAGCCGTAAATTAAAAGATTATTTAGGTGATTAGTGTTATCTATTAGATTAAAGGCTATTGCAGGTTATATAGATGAAGAAAGTAAGGTGATAGATGTTGGGTGTGATCACGCTCTTTTAGACATTTATTTAACTAAGGAAAAGCACTGTAAATGCACGGCAGTAGATATTTCAGAAAAATGTATTTTAAAGGCTAAAAAAAATATCAAAGATGCTGGTGTAAATGTTGATACTATTGTATCGGATGGCTTAAAAAATATAAAAATAAATGATGAAATAATTGTACTTTCCGGACTTGGCACTAAAACAATTACTAGTATAATACCAAATGCTTTAACTAATGATTTAATTATTAGTTCTCATAAAAATTTAGAAACTTTAAGACGTAAAATGCATAAAAAAGGTTATTATATTTATGATGAAAAGGCTATATTTGATAAAAAATATTATGTAATTATGTATTTTAAAAAAGGACGTAAAAGGGAAAATTATTACGTCAGTAGGTTTCTTGTAAATGATAAAGGGTATATGAGTTATTTATTAAGTGGTTATGAAAAGGTTTATAAGAATACTAAAAGTAAATTAAAAAAAATAAAAATGTATTTTATAATTAGAAAGATAAAAAAATATATTTAAAAATTGTACTTTATGTACAACTTTTTTATTTTCCAAAATTTTTTTCATATACCTTAGTTTTTGTCTTTCCCCCAGATATTTGTCTTTCAACGTATATTAGTTTATTTTTTGACTCTTTTTTAACACCGTTAAGTAATTGATTTAATTCTTTTTCATTATATTCTTCACTTAAAATGTCTTTAGCAATATTATCATAACTTGTAATTATACTAGCGTATATTCCTTTATTTAAAGCATTTTTTAAATTAAGCTCACAATTATTACTGCGTTTTTCAAAAAGTAGTTCACTTAATTTAATTGAAAACTTAGGGTGTATTATATAATCATTACCAGCAATTTCATTATTTTCAATATATTTTGGAAAACTTTCACCGGTAAATATACAAGTAAATGTTTTTCCATTATCTAGGGCAAATGTTGTATCATTTTTAAGTGCAAGATAACCTTGTTTTAAAATTTTTACAGGTTCATAGTTTTCAGTAAGCTTAAGTTGTTTTAAAACTTCCATAGGTATATTAAGTTTTATATGTTCATTTAGTTGAATAAGTGTCATTGGCCTTATAACCCATAAATTATCAGGATTAAACATTTTCATATAACCGCCTCCAAGTAAAATTATATAAGTTTTTTTACTTTCTGTCAAATTTATCATAATCGGTTGACAAATGAATAAATATATAATAAAATTATATTGTCATTTATTTGGGTCTATAGCCAAGTGGTAAGGCGTGGGACTGCAACTCCCTGATCGTTGGTTCAAATCCGACTAGGCCCTCCAAATTGATAGGAAACTCGGAAATTAACTTCTGAGTGTAATAAATGCTAACTAGAAATAGTTAGTTTTTTTGTTGTGTAAAGGAGTCTTTTTTATGTTTAGTATAGAAACAAAAGAATTAAAAATAAGTGATAAATTTAAAAGCAAAAAATTAGAACTAGGAATAATTACACTTAATTTATCTAATGCAAAAGTTAGTAGTGGAGACTTATTATATTAAAAAAGCGACAAATTTTAGTCACTTTTTTACATATTATTATTTATATATTCGATTATGCATTGAATTGTAAACATATCGAAATCAGTATTATCTTTTAACGATAATTCAAATATAATATTTGGATTATTAGTTGCAGAGGTAATTTTAACTTCATACTTTCCGTTACCTTTATTAGATAAAAAATATCTTTTTCCATTTGATAACATATCGCTATCAATATAGCATTCACTCTTATTTAAATCTAAAGGTAAATTCAAATATATCTTTTTGCCATCGGTATTTAGAGAGTATCTATATTATGAAAATTTTAAATTCAAATTCTTTTTAAAATCATCATAATACATTTTAGGTAAATCTTGACTACCACTTTTTTTTCTTCTAAAAATTGTTTTAATATTAAAAAATTCATTAAATTGGTCTAAAGAAAAAACCTTTTTGTTTCCACTATTATCTATTGATATTATGAACTCAACATTTTTATTTTTCATATTTGAAACAATCCAGCTAACTGCTATTGTTTCAGGAACAGGAACAATCATACCAGTTTGTTCAATCTTACTATATAAATTATAGTTGTCATTTAGTATATTTATAATTTCATCAGAATATTCATTTGCTTTAAATTTATTTTTGCTTCCATAAACGAATTTATTATTTTTTGTTTCAACTACAAATTGTGATGTTTGAGATGCAGGCATTTTAATTTCAATATAAAATTTCTTACTATTTGAATTAATTGTTATTTCTATATCCGGAATTGTACTGTCGGCACTCCCATACTGTTTTACTAAAACATCATAATCTTCCAGCATCTGTTTAAGATATCCAGTCATTTCTGTTTCAAAATTTTTCCATTTTTTTATTTTAAATTCTTCTAAATGTTTTCTAAGCCTTTAAAAACTGCTTTTAATAAGTTAATAGGTACACTATTGCCAAATTGTTTTAATGATTGATTATCATTATCGATTATCTTAAATTCTTCAGGAAAACCTTGCAATCTAGCCGCTTCCCTTGGACTTAGTTTTCTTACTTTACCATTAATATAATATGCCCCGGTTTTTGAAGCGGCTCCACCACTTGATGCTGCTAAAGTTATTCCTATTCCATTTTCATGATATATTCTATTTCCTTGTCCTCCTTGCCCAATAACACCTATTTGCAAAGGCTTTTGAACTTTTCCCTTTTTGATTGCTTCTTTCAATTTATTTTCATCAATATGAATATCTTTTCTATTTAAAACATATTTTTCAGTAATTGAATCATCTTCTTTTATATCACTAATAGTAACAAATTTTTTAGTTGGTTCAGGAAATTTATATTTACCATTATCGATATCTTTTCTAATACATACAATGGTAATTCTTTCTCTATTTTGAGGTAAACCAAAATCTTTTGCATTAAGAACTTTATAATAAATATTGTAATTTAAACTATCAAGGGTATTTGATATAACTTCAAATGTAGCACCACCATTATGTGCTTTTAAGTTCTTAACATTTTCTAAAAAAATTACTTTCGGTTTATGATAATTAACAATTCTTACTATATCAAAGAATAAAGTACCCCTAGTATCTTCAAATCCTTTTTGCTTTCCTGAAATACTAAATGGCTGACATGGAAAACCTGCACATAATATATCAAAGTTTGGAATTTCTTTTTCATTTATTTTTGTTATATCCCCATATGGAATTTCTCCAAAATTTAAATTATAGCTTTCTTGGCAATATTTATCCCATTCGGATGAAAAAACACATTTGCATCCAAAAGACTCAAGTGCATATCTGAATCCACCAATACCTGCAAATAAATCAATAAATTTCATTTTTTTAAATTCCATGATATGACACCATCCTCACATATAAATTATAGCATACGGCAGACTTCATCCGCAACCTAACTTGAAAAATTTTAAAATAACTATATAATAGTATTCACAAATTTCAACTGTCATAAAAAAGGCCGACAAATAAGTCCTTTTCTTAATTGTATTTAATATTAAGTTTTTTACGTTAGGATTATAAGATTCAATTTTATACAGTTGAACATAATAAACAAGTTTATCAACATATAATTTTATATGGGGAAAGGGGCTTTATTGCCTTTTTTGCAAAAACTTGTTTTATTTTTATTTATTTAGAATGCAATAGCATAAATTAGGCTAAAATAATAATCTTTAAGTGAATTGATGTGTTGTTTGTTATCATCTTCTTGATCAAAAGCAGATTCTCCTTTTTTTTAGAAATAAATCTATTTACACTACCTTGTAACATTTTAATGATGTAAAAGAATGTAAAAAATAAAAAATGTCGAAATTGATAGTATAAAAATTATTGAAGACTTTAATAAAACGTGGTATATTAAATATGCAAATAGGAGGGCATTTTATGTTTACAAGCAAAAAAGAAATAGTAGTGTTTGTAACGTTTTTCGCCTTATGTATTACTTTATTAACAGTTAGTGTAATTGTAAAATTTAATTATTTAGACTTAGTATATTTATTATTTTTAATAGGCTGTCTTATAAGATATATTTATATAAAAGTTACAAATTAATTATACTTTATGGTATAATTTTTTTTGGAGTGATGTTTATGATGATAGATACACATTGTCATTTGAGTAAAAAAGATTATGACAATATAGATGATGTAATAAAAAATATGAAAAATAATATAATGATAGTAAGTAGTGCATCACCCGATGATTTAATGGAAATTATAGAATTATGTGAGAAATATGATAATATATATGGCACTATTGGTATTCATCCTGAATATGCGAGCACTTATACCATAAATGATATTAAATTATTAGAAAAGTATTTAAAGCATCCTAAAATAGTTGGAATAGGGGAAATAGGTCTTGATTATTATTATACAAAAGACAATATAAAGCAGCAAAAAAGATTATTTAGTTTACAACTTGATTTAGCGTGTAAGTATAATATACCAATAGTTGTTCATACAAGAAATTCACTTGATGATGCATATAATATATTAAAACAATATAAAAATATAAAAGGAATAATGCATTGTTTTAGTGGAAATATAAATTATGCATATAAAATTATAGACTTAAATATGTATTTAGGTATAGGTGGTATATTAACTTTTAAAAATGAAAAGACATTAAAAGAGGTAGTAAAAGAAATTGATATTAAGCATTTTGTTTTGGAAACCGATAGTCCTTATTTAACGCCAGAACCTTTAAGGGGTCATAAGAATGAACCAGTTAATATAAAGTATGTTGCCAAAAAAATAGCTGATATAAAAAAGGAAAATATTACCAAAATATTTGAAATTACAACAAATAACGCTAGTAGTTTATTTGACTTAAAGTTATAAACGTGCTATAATGTAGTCGGTTTCAATTTTGAAATTTGAGGTGAAAAAATGAATACATATCTGCTGAAATACGCGGGCGAATGGACTTTGTTTATTTGTCTAACTATTTCAAGCATACTATATTCGGGGCTGACATTTTCAGAAGAGAAATTTGAAGTTGATAATTTAAATCAAGCTAAAAATTCGGTGGCTTCTATTGTAGAAGTTGCTTATGAAACAAAAAAAGAATATAATGACAAATTGCCTAGTAATGTTCAAATTACTAAGCAAAAGGGTAAAAATGGACTAGTTTATACCAATGAAAATAATGAGTTAGTTGAAGTTTTAGAAAATTCTACTCCTGAAATATTAGAAATAGGGACAGGAGATCAAGGTGAATTTACTGGAAAAATGACTGGTTATGGTGCTGACTGTATAGGATGTTCAGGCAGTTTATCTTGTCGTACCAAAAGTGGTAAAATACATAATTTAACCAAAGATGGAGAAACCTATGATGATGATGAATATGGGAATGTTCGAATATTAGCGGCCGCTTTAAATAAGTTTCCTTGTGGAACTATTGTTAAAGTAAGTGGTAGTGAACTAGGTACATTTAATGCTATTGTTTTAGACACAGGTAGTGCAATGCGTAGTGCATTTGAAAAAGGTATTATTTTAATGGATTTAGCTTATACAAGTGAAAAAAATCCTGAAATATATAAAGCTACTAGTAATAACATTAAATATAGTGTACAAAGATGGGGATGGTAAATTCCTGTTTTTTTAAATATAAGTATTATTATATTATTTTTCCCATCTTTATTTTTTTGATATTGAAGTGTTGCACTTCAAATTTAAATTAACATATAAAAAAATACTGTCTTTTTTTGTAGAAATATAGTATAATACCCATTTATGAAAACAAGATACATATTTAAAAAATTTGGGGAAGCATATTTAAATAAATATAATCCAAATTGTATACAAAAAACCACATATAAAAATATAATTGCTTGTCGGACAAATGCTTATGGAAAACATACCTATGAATGTAAACATTGCAATCATAAAATAACATTATATAACTCCTGTAAAAATAGACACTGTCCAGTTTGTCAAAATTATAAAAAAATAAATTGGTTAAATAATCAAAATAAATTAAATATGGAATGTATGCATATAGTAATGGTTGTGCCAATAAAATTAAGACCAATATTTTACTATAATAAGGAAACCTATGATATTTTATTTGATGCGTCAATAAAAGCCTTAAATAAACAGGGTATAGGAGTAACATCAATACTTCATACTTGGAGCCAAAAAGGTAACTTTCATCCTCATATACATATGATAGTAACTAAGCAATGCCTTAGTAATAATAGATTAAAAGAAATTACATATAATATAGAAAAAATCAAAGAAAATTTTAAAAATAATATATTTGAACTATTAAAGGATAAGAAATTTACTTTTTATAAAGACTATGAATATTTAAATGATAAAGATAAGTTAAATAAATACCTTGAAGAGGCAAAAGATGAAGAATTTACTTGTTTTATAAAAGATAATAACATTGAAAATACTTATGAATATTTAAGTGAATACATATTTAAAGTGTGGATAAGTGATGATAGAATATTAAAAATAACTGATAAATATGTATATTTTAAATACTTAGATAGAGAAATAAACAAAGAAAAAGTAATGAAAATAAAGGGTGAAGAATTTATAAAGAAATATTTAATGCATGTACTACCAAAAAACTTTGTTAAAGTAAGACATTATGGATTATTTGCGGGAAAAAATAGAAACAAAAGAATAAAAGAATTAAAAATACTTTTGCATATAGAAAGTAAAAAAACAAAAACCAAACAAGCAATGCTTACGGAGATTATGGGAAAGGATATTACTAGATGTCCAAAATGTGGTGGACCATTAGAACTAGTATATAAAAATAAACCTCCAAGTAAAAAATAATAATTATATATTATTTTTAAAAAGCCTCTTAAATGGGGAGGGGGTGTTTATGCCAAAAATAGTAAAAGTTTAATAAAAATCTATTATTTTATATATAAAACTGATAAAATATATTAAACAAGAAATATAAAGAAAAAATGCTTTTTCCATACATGACACTTTAAAAAGTGTTTTTTTGTTCAAACCACTTGCATTACTTACTATTTTTGATACAATGGTTCTAGAATAAAGGAGCAGTAAATATGCACAGTAGAAAACGTAAGAACAATATAATAATTGCTAGTTTACTTGCAGTAGTACTTATAATGGGTATAGGTTATGCCGCATTTTCCAGCAAATTAAATATAAATGGTACTGGAAGTGTATCAGGTAACTGGGATATAAAAATAACTAATATGAAAAGTATTCCAACAGGTGGGGCCTATAATATAAAAGATCCAATTTGGGAAGATTTAACCGCCAGCTTTTTTGTAGGATTAACAAGCCCAGGAGATAGTATGGTATATGAAATTGAAGTTACTAACAGTGGTAATATAAATGCAAAACTAGAAGATTTAAAAGTAAATATGGGTAATAATAAAGCAATAACATATGATATTAATGGCTTAGATATAGGAGATACATTAGAGGCAAATTCAACAATAACATTTAATTTAATTATTTCTTTTGATAGTAATATTACAAGTATGCCTGATGATGTAACATCAAATATTGAATTAAAGCTTGATTATAGTCAAGATAGTAATTCAAGTAATAGTGAAAATAGTGATATTGATTATGGCACTTTAACAAAACCAACTATTACATATATGCATAAAATAATTAAAGTTACTCCTATAAATGATACAACATATCCTTGGAGTGAAACAAATGGTTTTTGGAAAACCACAACACAAGGTAAAAATAGTACAACAACTAATTTAAGTTTTTCATTTACCTTAACTGAAAAGCAAACCTTATCATTTAATTGGAGTGTATCAAGTGAAAGTGTAAGTTATGATTATGTTTATTATACAATAACAAAAGATGGAACTGCTTTGTCGGGTACCGGTACAAGTACTAAAATAGGTGGTACAGGTTATGGAACAACCGAAGATGGTTTAACTTATAATACAGTTTCAAAAGAATTAGAGGCTGGAACTTATGTGTTAAAATTTACATATATAAAAGATGGTTCTACTGCAAGTGGAACTGATACTGCATATGTTAAAAATTTACAATTAAATGGGTTTCCTATTGATAAAAGTGAATATTGGAAAATAAATATTGATTATCATTATGATTGTAGCAGTTATATATGTACATATAATTATAATGATGGAGAAATCATAACTGTCAAAGAAAATCCTGTGGTAACAGTAGATAGTGAAGGTAAAATGACTGCGACAGTAACAAGTGGTAGTGATAAAGGAATAACTGTTGCTTATATAGATACAACTGTCCCAACATTAAAAGGAGTTACTTTAACAAAAGCAACAGGTATTTATAAGGTAACAGTAAATGCTGAAGATAAAGTATCAGGAATACAAAAATATGAATTTAGAAAAGGAACAACTTGGACAAATAAAAAATTAAATAATTCAATATCAGTAATTGCTGATTCTATAAGTGATATAAATTTAGGGATTAGAGTAACCGATAAAG
>CAYXTH010000020.1:0-12347 GCA_964468025.1 uncultured Muribaculaceae bacterium
TAAATAGAGCTAAGTTAAAATTATCATTACGAATTTCTTTTCTAATAATATGTTCTTTAATACTGCTTATAGTATTGAGTAAGTCACTTGGTGCTTTCGAAAGTGAAGGAGAAGGAACGGCGATTAGCGAGATTGCTTTTTATATGATAGATGCTGATACAGAAACAAAAGAGTTAAAACTTGGTAAAATATCACCTGATGGTAAAGAACATTATTATATTATTAATGTTTCTAATTATAATGATAGTAAAGTCAGTGAAGTTGATATGGAGTATAGTTTATCGCTTAGAACAACAACTAATATTCCAGTTTCATATAAATTATATTTAAATGATAATACAGAAAATATTATTGGTACTAAAGAATTAGTTACTGACAACGATAATATGTATTTTTATAAATATAATAGTATTTCTTCTGAATTTAATAAAAATGTTAAAAAAAATGATAAATATAAATTAGTTGTTTATTTTGATAAAGAGTATTCAGATGAAAAATATCAAAATTTAATAGATAGTGTAGAAATAACTGTTTGTGCAAAACAAACATAAATATATATTTTTTTGTAAAATACATATTTTTTTCAAAACTTGGCTTGAAAGTTTTGTCGAAATATGGTAATATTTGTTTATAATAGATAAGGAGAGAAGTGTATGACAAAAAATAATAAAAAGAAAAAGAAACAAAGACGATTGTTATTATCTTTATTGGCTTTGATTGGAACTGCAGCTTTACTTGGAACAGCAACCTATGCATGGTTTACTGCCAATAAGACTGTATCTGTTAACCCAATTGATGTTAATGTAACAGCAAAAAGTGGTTTGCAAATATCAGCTGATGGACAAAATTGGAAATCAATTTTAACAAATACTGATATTACAGGAGCTAGTGGAAATTATAAGGCTGCTGTAAACCAAATTCCAAATACATTAGAGCCAGTTTCTACAATTGGAACAATTGATGACAGTGGTAAGATGGAAATGTTCTTAGGAACAGTAACAGCGGACGATGAAGGTAATTGGATTTTGAGTTCAACAAAATCTACTGAAGTAAATGCTTCTGGTGATGCATCAACAGGTGCGTTTGTAGCATATGATTTATTCCTTAAATCTGAAACTGCAACTAAAATTTATTTGGGTGCTGATTCTAAAATTGAATTTGCTGATACTAAAGATACAGGTATTAAAAATGCCACAAGAGTTGGTTTTGTAACATTAGGACATACTACAAGTGATGATACTATTGCTAATATTCAAGGCTTAAATAGTGGTGCAACTTCAGCAGTTAAAATTTGGGAACCTAACTATGATGTACATACTTCATATGGTGTTGCTAATGCACGTGATACATATGCAATTAATACATTAACTGCAAGTGCAGGTAATGCGGCTGTTTCTTATGATGGAATTAAAGCTACTTTTGATACAACTTCAGGAATCACTTTAACAAATGCTAAACAGGCATCATATGCAGATTACTTTAGTACTGTTACGCCAGCAATCCAAACACCAGAAACTAATGTTGATAGTAATGAACTTATTGACTTAGAAGCAGGTGTTACAAAAATTAGAGTTTATATGTGGATTGAAGGTCAAGATGTAGACTGTGAAAATAATGCTTCAGGTGGTAAGATTTCATTTAGTTTAAAAATGAGTACAGAAGCTTAAGAATGATTATTTCATTCTTTTTTCTTTACAATAATACTAGTTTTGATGAAATTTAAAATACAATATAAATATTTGGTTTTAATAAAGAAATTAATGATATTTATATAAATTATAATATGCTTATTAATAAAAGCAGTAGTTATATAGGAGCCGATGCTTAATAGATATTAATCTTTATTAAGAAGCTTGGCATTTTGTTTTCTAAATTTATCTTTTTATATTTAAAAAAGCAACTAATTGTGATACAATTATTATGGTGATAATAAATGAGTGTAGCAAAAAGAATATTAATTTTAATTTATGTTTTGGCAGCTTTATTAGCGACATTTATTATGTTTACTTATTCATCATTTTCAAATAGTACATTAGGTAATATTACTATTATTGGATTAGATAAAAAGTTAGAAAATTATTCGAATGGTAGTTTGCTTATCATAAAAAAAGATAAAATAAATAAAAATGATGAAATATTATATTATGATGTTATAAATGGTAAAAATGTTTTAAACATGGCAACTGTAAAAAAAATAATAAATACTAATGAAAGTGAAATTACTTATGTTATAAAAAATAATAAATTTATATCATCAGATTATGTTGTTAGTAATAGAAAAAATATATGTGCTATACCATTATTGGGATATATATATTTATTTTTAGCAAATAAATATGTGTATTTAATATCAATTATAATTCCTGCACTTGTGTATTTTATATATCAAATTAGGGATAAGAAATATGCATAAATTTAAAATAAATAAAATACCTAAAAATATTAAAATTATAATTGTTATATTCATTATTTTATTAGTATTACCACTTGCTATTTCACTGGGAAGATATATCTATAATAAAGTATTAGATTTATATTTTTTAACACAGAACTTTTATTTTGAAAGTGATAAATTAAAATTGGGAGGAACTAATTATTCTCTTGATTACTGGAATGGTGTAGATCCGTATGAAATAGTTATAAATTTAAATTCATATAAAAATAATTCTCTTAAAAGCGATACGGATGTTGATTATAAAACTAGTTTTGAATGTTCAGAGGGTGTTATATGTAATGTGTCAAAAACAACTGGTACAATATATTCTAGTTCAAACAATGATAATTTTATTGTTACTGTAACACCTAATAAAACATTTAAGGATGGAGAAAGTGCATCAATAAAAGTTAATGCTTCTTCTACAAGCCCTTATAAGAAAGATTTATCCGCAACATTTGAATTAACTGTCCATAAATATGGTTTAAGTCATGAAATTTCTGATAAAAGTGGAAATGTATATTTAGAAGTTAAAGTGACAAATACATTAGAGTCATATACTGTTAAAGAAGCTTTTGACAAATATGAAAAGGGTGATCAAATAAATATTGATACATATAGTGAGCTTTCAGATGAAAACAAGAAAAAATGTTATTCTGCAATAATAACAATGAGTTTTGATCCTGATGTAGTATATATTAATAACAATAGTACAACATTCTTAAATGCTTATAATATTAAAACAAAAGTGATAAATAATTATGAATATGTGAATGAATTTACATTTAATATGGAAGCAAATACTAGTAGTACTGTCAAAATATATAAAAAAGACACTGATGAGGATTATTCTTCAAGTGGGGATGATATAGTTAAAGTAAGTTATGATTATTAGGGGTTGATAAAAGATGAGCTGTAATATTGTAAATGAATATGTAGATTTTTCAAGTAAAGCTATAAAAAAATATGTTAAAACAATACTTGAACGTTACTATGATCAAGATGTATTTGATGATCTAATTAATGCATATATAAATACAAGATATTATGATATGTATGAAGTGGTTGATAAAAGATTTAAAGTTAACATAGTATATTATTTAAAAAAATCATTGGAAAATAAAAAAAATGATGATGCATATAAAAATAAAGCAAAGTATATGTTTCAGACATTTAAATATATTTTATATTTTGATAGTGTTATTGAATGTGATTCTGTAAGGCCTTTAATACATGAAATTTTTGAATATAGATGTAAACTTGGACTTGTTGATGAAGATTTTGAAAGTAAATTTTATAATATGCTAAAAGACGATTTGGTGGCTAAACAAAATTTTATTAATAGTTTTACTGATAAAAATTTTAATATTGATTATGTTAAAGTAAAGAAACAAATATTTAATTGTAATTTAGTACATAATATTAAATTTTCAAGAATATATAGTGATTATGCAATAAATAAAGTTTTTAATGGAAAAGAAATTGGTGAACAAAAATTATTTGTAACTTATTCTTTACTCGGGTGTAAAGTTCTTCAAGATATTATAAAAGGTAATTTTACAAAAAAATATTTAGTTGATTATGAAATTACTTTAAAAAACAAACCTCAAAAAAAGAAGAAATTATTAAATATAATTGATAATGATATAGTAAAAGAAAAAGTATTTTTAAAAATACCATTTAATAAGTTTGTTGAAGATAAAGAGGAAGTTTATTCACTAACTAAGGATGGATATAAGGTTGCAATTATTCTTGATGAAAGCTTTGATTTTAATTATGAGAATATATTACTTTTAAAAGTTTTTAGTTATGTTATAACTGATGATTATTATAATGAATTAAAAGGAATGTATGATACATTATATATTCCAAGTAAGGGTGATTAGATGGATACGTTATTTAGATTTTTATATGAATTTTTGTGTCAATTTTTTGGTGGCTTTATTACTATAGGTTCTGCATTAATTTCGGCACTTAGACAAATGCTTAATATAAAAGCGTATTTAAAAATATTAAATTTTTATAAAGAAGATTTTAATGGCCCAGAATGGTTATTTGTGGGAATTGTAATTTTTTGTCTAATAGCACTTATTGTAGGAATTATTATTTTACTTATTATTTTTGTTAGAAAATATATTCGTATTAGAAAAAGTCTTGTTGAGCAAGAAGAGTTATTAGGAGAAGTTGGAAAACTTAATGATGAAGTATCTTTGTTAGTTAAAGAAAAAGAAGATATTCTTGCTATGAAAGTTTCTCATTTGGGACTTAAGCCGGGAGAAAGTGATGAGGAAGAAGAAGTTAAGAATGAAAAACCAAGTGGTGATGGATTTAGATTTGCAAAGCTTCAAAATATTGATGAAGTATATGCTAGTTATAAAATAAAAAATTATAGTAATTCATTTACTTTACCTGAACTTGTAGAATTATTTAGAAATTTTGCGGCAAGTGAACTTAAATTATATTATAAAAGTGAAATGGTAAGAATATTTTTATCAGGTCTTGCTTCAACTAAACTTATAATTTTACAAGGTATTTCTGGTACTGGTAAAACTTCACTTGCATATGCTTGGGGTAAGTTTTTAAAACATGATTCTTGTGTTGCTTCAGTACAGCCATCATGGCGTGATCGTACAGAGCTATTTGGTTATTTTAATGAATTTACTAAGAAATTTAATGAAACAGAAGTACTTAAAACAATATATGAGGCAGGGTATACTGATGATGTGTTCACTGTAATACTTGATGAAATGAATATTGCCAGAGTTGAATATTATTTTGCGGAAATGTTATCAATACTTGAAATGCCAAACAAAGATGAATGGCTTGTAGAACTTGTATCTAGTAGCTGGGGAAATGACCCTAGTAAGCTTGTAGATGGAAAGCTTAAAATAAGTCCTAATGTATGGTATATAGGAACAATTAATAATGATGATTCAACATTTATGGTTACAGACAAGGTATATGACCGTGCAATGCCAATAGATATTAATGATAAAGGTGAAGTGTTTGAACCTATTCCAACACCTGCTCAAGAAATTAATTATTCTTATTTAGATAAATTATTTACTGATGCCATGGAAAATAATCCAATTAGTGAAGATACATTAAATAAAATTGAACAAATGGATAATTATGTAATTAAACATTTTCGTATTGCATTTGGTAATCGTATTGTTGCACATATGAAAAAATTTGTTCCGGTTTATGTTGCCTGTGGTGGTGATGAGGTAAGTGGTGTAGATTATTTTATCGCTAGAAAAATACTTAGAAAGTTTGAACAATTAAATGTTTCATATATTAGGGATGAAATAGATGGTTTCGTTGATTATCTTAATACAACATTTGGACAAGATAAAATGAAAGAATGTATTGAATATTTGCTTAGATTAAAGAAATTAACATAATGGATGTGACGTAAATGAATATAATGGAAATTTATAATAGTATTGATGAAGATGAAAAAAATAAATTTAATAATAATACTAATTCAACAATATCAGTTAAACAAAAAAGTCATAACTCCTCATATGATGATGAATGGCTTATTAAGATGGAAGATACTGTTAAATATATTGATAATATTTTAAGAAATCCTAATAGGTTTATTGTTAATGAAGAAGAGATAGTTAAAATTGAACTTGCTAGAAGAATTACTGTTGATAGTATAAAACATTTATCAAGGAATACTAATTTTATTCAAGAATATGATCCTAAAACAGGAGAGGTAAGACCCTCAAAAATATTAAATATAAATAAAGAGGAATCTTTTAATACTTATGAAAATAGATTTATACATACACTTATTAAGAATATGAAAATGTATATTGAAAGAAAAAAAAATGAACAAATATCAGAGACAGAGTCAAATAATAGTATTGAGATAGAATACATTGCTTCTAATAATATTAAAAATAGAAAAGTAGATTATTCACTTAAAATGATACAAAAAGAAAAAGGTATGTCGAAAGCAAATGATTTAACTGAAAGAATAAATAACATAGAAGAAAAGGTTAAAATTCTTACTAGTAATGATATTTATAAAAATTTGGAGAAATTGCATGTTGCACCTGTAACTTCTCCAATTAAAAAAACAAATTTAATACTTAAAAATGTTAATTTCCAGTATGCACTTGATCTTTGGAATTATCTTCAATCTCATATGGAACCCTCTTTAAAAAAATGTACTGATAATAAAAAACTTAAAGATGATGGAAAGTTTAAGAAGCTTTTGGATGATTCCTTTTTACTTAATTATGAAATAATACAAACACTTAAAGATGATAACAATACTGTTTCAAATAATGATACCCAAAAGAAAGTAGTAAATAATGCAATAAATCAATTACTGTCGTTAAAAGATTCATTATCACTTGAAGATATATTAAAATTAACAAGTGATGAGTTTGTAAAAGTTAAATATAAGAATGTTGCTTCAACTAAAGATATATCAAAAACATATAAAGAAGCAATAAATGAATATACAAAAAAATCTCATGATTTAAAGGTGGTTAAAAATGAAAAAAAATAATTTTAATTTTCTCAGTTTTTTATTTAATATAGTAAAGGTTGTTGTATATGCTATTTTAATAATTATTATATTATTTATTGGAATTCAGAAACTTTTTAATAATGAAGTAAGTATAGCTGGATATAAAATGTTTTCAGTTGCAACTGGTTCAATGGAACCTATTTATGATGTAAATGATGTTATAATTACGAAAGAGGTTTCTTATAATACTATTAAAGTAGGGGATGATGTCACTTATATTGGTAAAGAAGGTAGTTTTAAAGATAAAGTTATAACCCATAGAGTTATAGGTATTGCAAAAAGTGGAGGCAAGTATACTTTTCAAACTAAGGGAGTTGCTAACACAGAAAATGATCCATTAATAAGTGAGGACCAAGTATATGGTATAGTGGTTTATAAGCCTGTATTACTTAGTTTCTTAAGTCATATAATAAATAATATGTATGGAATATATTTCTTGATAATAGTACCAATTGCCTTTTTGATATTTCTTGAAATAATAGACAAAATAAAAGGCAGGGATGATAATGAAGAGATTACAAGTAATAAAAAAGAGAGTTAGAAAAAGTACTATATTCCTCTTGATATTTGCTCTTATGGCAAATGCGTTTGCTTGGTTTATATATAGTGATAAGGTGTCAGGTACTATTACTACTGGGGTAAAATCATGGAAGATTAATTTTAAGGAAGATGGTGCGGATTTAACCAATGATATTGAGTTTAAAGTTGACTGGGCTTATCCAGGTATGGAAACTTATGAGAAAGAAGTTAGTATTACTAATGTGGGACAATTGAAGGCATCACTTAAATATGAAATTACTTATGTAAGAATATTTGATGAAGAATATAGTAATACTAATTATACTTCTGATGAAATAATAAATATACTTGATACTAAATATCCATTTAAAGTTGTATTTACCATTGATAATCCATCAATTGGAACTGGTCAAACTACAAGCTTTGGTTTTAAATTAAGCTGGCCATATGAAAGTGGTGCTGATGAACTTGATACTACATATGGGAAAAAAGCAGCGGCATATAAAGAAGAAAATAATAGTAAATCAGAAATAGAAATTAAAGCTGTTGTAAGTGCAACACAAACAAATTAATTTACTAAAAAAATATAATATAAAGTTCTTTATTAGGTAGTGATGGAAACTAATAAAAGAAGGCCAAAATTGGCTTTCTTTTATTATATAATCAATAGAGTTTCCTCTTGCCAAAAAAAATATATATGATACAATAATAACCAAAGAAGGCGAATAATTATGATAAACAAAAAATGGGACATTGTATTAAAAGATGAAATGAAAAAACCCTATTTCCGAGATCTAGGAATATTTGTAAAAAACGAGTACTCAAAGAAGATAATATATCCAGAATATCAAAACATCTTCAATGCTCTAAAATATACCGACTATGACGAAGTCAAAGTAGTAATACTAGGTCAAGACCCATATCACGGACAAGGAGAGGCCCACGGACTATCATTTTCAGTACAACAAGGTGTAAGAAGACCACCATCACTTGATAACATATTCAAAGAGTTATATAATGACCTAAATATAAAAAGAGAAAGCAATGATCTAACAGACTGGGCAAAACAAGGAGTTTTCCTATTAAACTCCATAATGACAGTAGTGCAAAACACACCGCTTTCTCACAAAGGAAAAGGTTGGGAAATATTTACAGACAACCTTATTAAACTGTTAAATGAAAGAGAAATCCCAGTAGTATTTATCTTATGGGGTAGCTATGCACGAAGTAAAAAAGAACTAATTACAAACTCTAAACACTATATAATAGAAAGCGTACACCCATCACCATTGTCTGCCCATAGAGGATTTTTTGGTAGTAAGCCATTTTCGAAGGCCAACGACTTTCTAGTAACCAACGGTATCAAACCAATTAGGTGGGGTGATAATAATGAATAATGCCAAAAAATTTATAAACAAAAATATAAAAGACACCACCATAGTAGTCGCAGTAAGTGGCGGACCAGATTCTATGGTATTATTAAATTTATTATTAAACACCAATAAAAACTTAAAAATAATAGTTGCCCATGTTAATCATAAACATAGGCTTGCAAGTGAAGAAGAAGCACAAATGGTCAAAAAATATGCCGAAGATCACAATGCAATATTCGAGTATATGGAAATAACAGAATACACTGATGATAACTTCCATAACTATGCTCGGGAAAAAAGATATGAGTTTTTCCAGCAGTGCATAAATAAATATCAAGCTTCCTATTTACTAACTGCCCATCATGGTGATGATTTAATCGAAACAATATTGATGCGTTTGACAAGAGGTTCAAGCCTAAAAGGATATACAGGATTTAATGATATTATACAAAAAGAAAACTATAAAATCCTAAGACCTTTAATAACATATACCAAACAAGAAATAAAACAATACGCTGAAGACAATAATATACCGTATAGAATAGATGAATCTAATAATGAAGATGTTTATACTAGAAATAGATATCGCCATCATGTCTTGCCATTTTTAAAGCAAGAAAACAAAAATGTTCATCAAAAATTTTATAAATTTAGTAAACTACTTTTGCTTTGTAATGATTATATTGAAAAAGAAACGAAACAAAAGCTACAAGTGATTTATAAAAATAATGTTCTAAATATCGAGAAATTTAAGAGCCAAGAAAAAATTATTCAATTGAAAATTATTGAGGAAATACTAAATAAAGAATACAATACTGATTTAATGCTTATTAGTGATATTCATACTAATAACATTTTAGATTTAATCCACAGTAAAAAAAGTAATGTAAAAATAAATTTACCAAATGGAAAAATAGGCATAAAAGAATATAATACGTTTAAAATAGTAAAGGAAGAAAAACAAAATAATTATAATTTTGAATTTACAGAATACTTACTGCTTCCAAATAATCACGTATTAAAACAAGTAAAAAACACTGATGATACCAGCAATAATACGATAAGGCTAAGTAGTAAGGAAATAAAACTACCACTATATGTTAGAACGAAAAAACATGGTGATAAAATTGCTGTAAAAGGTCTTAATGGTACTAAAAAAGTAAAAGATATATTTATTGATGAAAAGATAAATATATCAAAAAGAAGTACAATTCCTATCTTAGTAGATAGTAATGATAAAATTCTTTGGATATGTGGACTGAAAAAATCAAAATTTGATAAGCAAAAAGCCAAAAACTGTGATATAATAGTTAAGTACTTTTAAAGAAAGGGAGTTTATATGAATAAAAAAGTTGTTAAAAGAGGATTATTACCATATTTATTCTTATTCATTTTCTTATTTGCTATAATGATGCTTGTTGGTTCTATGAATCAAAAAGTTCACGAATTTAGTTATAACAAATTTATGAAAAATGTAGAAGATAAAAAAGTAGCTGAAATAAATGTAATACCAAGGGGCAAATCTGGTGTATACGCTATTACAGGTAAATTAAAAGAATACGGTGAAAACGAAACATTTACTTTTAATATGCCACTTACCGATGAAACAATGGTAAAATTATATAAGGCCGAAGAGGAAGGCAATTTTACTATAAATACTACGGCAGATCCTGAATCAAGTACAATTGTACAATTTTTGATAAATGTTCTTCCAATGCTTGTACTTATTGGGTTAGCGTTCTACTTAGTAACAAGACAATTAGGCAGTGGAAACAAATCAATGGATTTTGGTCGTTCAAAAGCCCGTCTTAGTGGTGGAGAAACTGGTGTAACATTTAAAGATGTTGCTGGATTAGAAGAAGAAAAGGAAGAAATGAGTGAACTTATTGATTTCCTTAAAAATCCAAAAAAATTTCAAAAAATGGGTGCCAGAATTCCAAAAGGTGTATTACTAGTAGGTCCTCCGGGAACTGGTAAAACATTACTTGCTAAAGCAGTTGCTGGTGAAGCAAACGTACCATTTTATTTTATAAGTGGTTCAGAATTTGTTGAACTATTTGTTGGTGTAGGTGCTAGCCGTGTTAGAGATATGTTCAAGCAAGCAAAACAAAGTGCACCTTGTCTAGTGTTTATTGATGAAATAGATGCTGTTGGTCGTCAAAGAGGTGCTGGACTTGGTGGTGGACATGATGAAAGAGAGCAAACATTAAACCAATTACTTACTGAAATGGACGGTTTTGGGGCTAATGAAGGAATTATTATAATTGCTGCAACTAATAGACCAGATGTTTTAGACCCTGCATTACTTAGACCAGGAAGGTTTGATCGTCAAGTAACAGTTAATTTACCAGATGCTAAGGGACGTGAAGAAATACTTGGTGTCCACGCCGAAGGTAAAACATTCGCACCTAATATTACAATGAAAAATATTGCTAAAAGGACAGTAGGATTTAGTGGCGCTGACTTAGAGAATTTGCTTAATGAAGCTGCATTACTTACTGTAAGAAGAAATAAAAAAGCAATTACAATGTCCGAAATTGATGAGGCTCACGATAGGGTACTTATGGGGCCTGCTAAAAAAAGTAAAAAATATACTGAACATGAAAAGAAAGTTGTGGCTTATCACGAAGCTGGACATGCAGTGCTTGGTATTAAATTAGAAGGTGCTAAGGAAGTGCAAAAAATTACTATTATTCCAAGAGGAAGAGCTGGTGGTTATAATTTAATGCTTCCAAAAGAAGACACATATTTATCCACTAAGAAAGAATTGCTTGAATCTATTAGTGCCTTACTTGCAGGACGTGCTTCGGAGGAAATTATTTTTAATGAAGCAACTACTGGAGCATATGGCGATTTTGAAGAAGCTACAAAAATTGCCCGTGCAATGGTTACTGAATATGGTATGAGTGATTTAGGACCAATTCAATTTGAAAGACAAGAATCAAGTGTATTTTTAGGAAGAGATTATAATAAGACTCAAAATTTTTCACATGAAGTTGCGAAACAAATTGATGAAGAAGTTAGAAAAATAATTACTAAACAATTTGAAATTGCAAAGAAAACTATTAACGAGAATTTAGATTTATTAAAATTAATTGCGGAAACATTACTTGAATACGAAACAATTACAAAAGAACAAATCGATTACTTAGTTGAACACGGTTGTATGCCAGATGAAGAAGATGCACTAAAAGATGAAAAAATTGATTTAGAAGATTTAACTAAGGATGAGTTAATTGCACTTGCACAAAAGAAAAATCTTGATTATAAAGATAAAAATAAAAAAGAACTTATTGATTTATTAAGATCCTTTGTCAAGTAGTGTTGGTGGGGTATATTCCTATGAATAACCCATCGCATTATTTATTATAGAACTAAATCAAAGACTTGAAAAAAGTCTTTTTTTAGGTTCTTTGTCAAGTAGTGTTGGTGACGTCCAAGACCAATGATAAATAATTGAATTTTAGGAAGC
>CAYXTH010000021.1:0-12161 GCA_964468025.1 uncultured Muribaculaceae bacterium
AAGACCGAATAAAAAGAGAAATGAAGGAAGCACGTGAAAGTGGGCTTGAACAAGGTGCTAATCAAAAAGAACTTTCAATTGTTCAAAATATGCTTAAACAAAATTTTTCTCTTGAAGATACTGCCAAAGCAACAGGTTTACCTATTTACAAAGTAAAACAGTTACAAACTAATTTATAACTATTAAAACTATAAAGACATATTTACTTTATAGTTTTTAAATTAAAAAGACTAGCCAACTTTATGGAAATCTAGTCTTAATTTATCAGCAAGTGTAACAATGAACTCCGAATTAGTAGGTTTTGCTCTATCTATATCAACACTAAAACCAAATAATTCTTCCATAAAATCCAAATTGCCCCTATTCCAACTAACCTCAATTGCATGCCTAATTGCCCTTTCAACTCTTGATACTGTTGTATTAAATTTTTTTGCAAGTTCGGGGTATAGTTCCTTAGTTATACCACCAATAACATCAGGATTTGAAAATATAATACCAACAGCATCTCTAATATACTGATATCCCTTTATATGTGATGGAATACCAAGTTCGTGAAGCATTTTTGTAATAGATACTTGTAAGTTACTATTATAAAAATCAATATTCTTATTTTCTTTTTCCTTACTAATAGCCTGATATATACGGTTTTGTAAGTCATCTAAATCAAAAGGTTTTAAAATATAATAATTAACCCCATATTCAGAAACCTCTCTAATAACTTCTGCAGCATTATAACTAGTCGCAACTATTACTCTCTTTTCAATACCCATTTCTTTCATCTTTTTCAAAACATAAATACCATCTTTTTTAGGCATTATTAAATCAAGAATCATTAAATCTATTTTGTCATTATTTTTTTCAAGCACCTCTATGCCTTCAAGACCATTATAAGCCTCATAAGAAATATTTATTTCATCACTACTCTTAAAATATTCCTTTACCATATTTATTAAATTTACATTATCATCTACCATCAATATATTTATTTTTTCCATTTTTCTTCTCTCCTTTATTCTACAATTAAATTATACAAAAACTTTACGTATTTTACTAGAATGAAAAATATCTAGTTTTGTCGAAAAAGAAGTTGTACTTACTGTACAACTTCTAAAATTTTTTTTACATCTTGTGGATTTAAAGAACTACTACCTAAAATAAATCCATCAATATTATTTACTTTTTTTAAAACATCAATATTACTTGGTAACACGCTGCCTCCGTATAAAACTTCACAATTTACTAAACTCTTAATATAATGCACTTTTTTTTCAATTTCTTCATTACTAGGAATAATTCCTGTACCTATGGAATAAACTGGCTCATACACAATACAGACCTTTTCATTAACACCATTTAAAGCACTTGTTACTTGTTTATATAAAGCATCTTCGTTTTCTCCCTTATTTTCTCCAACACATAAAATTACCTTTAATCCATTTTTAATAGCAGATTTTACTTTTTTATTTAATAAATCATAATCTTCATTAAACATTACTTTTCTTTCATTATGACCAATTAAAACATACTCTGCCCCTATGCTGCTTATTTGCATAGGACTTATCTCACCAGTATATGGTCCAAAATCTTCAGTATAAATATTTTGGCATCCAACAATAAAACCATTCTTAACAAATGCATCAATATATATATAAGATGGCAGTACAATTACACGATGTTTAACATCATCCATATTTTTAATATAATTTTTAATATCTTCATAATCTAAATTCATTTTATGATTAAGTACTATTTTCATTTTTCACCTCTAAGCCAATTAGTTATTTTTTCTTTAAAGGAAATCTTTTTATTTTTAAGAGCAGTTTCATAAACCATAAGTACTCTTTGAGCAAATATTGTAGAAGAATGTCCATCAGCACTTGTTCTCGCACCATTTTCAATGCTTTTTCTTAGTTTCTTATCATTCATAAGAAGTTCAATTTTTTCTCCGCATTCTTCCTTTGTTTCAAACAAATAACCATTTAACCCATCAATTACCGTATTATTAAAACTCTCATCATTTATACAAAGTGTAGGAAGGGAAGCAGCCATTGCCTCAATTACCGTCAGTCCCTGAGTTTCACTTTTACTTGCAGTAACAAATACATCTGATATATGATAATATATTGGTACTTTATCCCAAGGAACTTTACCAGTAAATATTATATTTTTTTCACAATGTTTTTCATTTGTATATTTTTCATATTTTTCTTTATCAGGGCCATCACCAATTATTAAAAGCTTTAAATTAGGATATTTATCTTTTAAAGTATTTATTACATCAATTAAAAATGGGATGTTTTTTTCTTCGGCAATTCTTCCAACAAATACTAAGCAAAAGTTTTTCCTACTTAAATTATATTTTCTCCTTAACTCATTTATTTCCTTAGTACTACTTTTTTCTATATAAAATCTTTCAACTTCAATACCAGTTGGTACTATATGTATATTTCTTTCAACATTATATTTCTCTTTAAATAATTGATATGCTTTTTTTGTTGGTACAATAAGCTCTGTAATTGTTTTATCACAGTAAAATTTAGTTAAATATTCGACAATTTTTTTACTTGAATAACCAAAATAACCTTTTGTTATATAATGTACATAGTCTTCATACATAGTATGATATGTATGAACTATTGGTATATTATATTGTTTTGAGAACAGTCTTGCGAATGTACCTATCGCAAATTCAGTTTGTGAGTGTATAACATCTAAGCCCCAATTTTTAATTATATTTACTGCTTTTATTGGATAAATACTAGTAAGCCTTGAATCATATATACCGGTTGGTATTCCAGGAATTTTAAGTACTTTTTCTTTTTCATCATATTCATAATGATAACTTTCTAAATTAGCTGTTACCACATATACAGTATGTCCCATTTTTTCTAATGCCTCTTTAAGCATAACTTCACTTGTTACTAATCCACTTATATATGGTTTATATGTTTCTGTAAATATACCAATTTTCATATTTTCACTCCTTACTAATCGCAAGTGCCCCAATAAATGTACCTAAATAATAGGTTATTATCCGCCAAGAAATCATAATGCTTGCGAGCATATCTGATGATATATATGTTCCATAAAAGGCCATAAAACTAAATTCAAGCCCACCGGCACCACCTGGTAGTGGTACAAATGAACCAATAAGCATTACATAACTACTACATACTATTACTAATAATGGATTTAAATAAAAATTAAGTCCCATTATTAAAGTAAATGGTATTAAATAAAGTATTATAAGAGCAATAATATTTATAAATATTATTTTTATAAAATGTGTTTTACTTTTCATAAGTTCTTTTGCACTTATATGAAAATCATTTATAAATGTATCAAATTTTTCTTTTAAGTCTTTCTTTTTTGTAAATTTTATTATTATTTTATATATTATTTTTAATATAAATTTATTTCCTTTTTTATTAAAAGAAATTATAAATAATATTATTATAACACCAAAGTTTATTAAATAACCTAAAAGTACTAATTTTTTAAGTAAATGATCGTTTGGAAATATATTAAATATAGTATTTGATATAATTGCGATAGTACTAAGCAGTATTAAAGCAATTTGATATACTATAAAATCTTGTATAACAACGTTTGTACTTTGTGGTGCACTAAGTCCTTGTTTATTTAATTTATATAATGTATAAGGCTGTCCACCTGTTGAAAACGGGGTTATATTATTTACAAATTGTACTGAAAGATTTAGAAAAAATGCCTCTTTTAATTTATAGTCTTTTTTAAATTTTTTTGTACAGTAATAAATAACTAATGATTTTAAAAAGTAATATAGAAAAATACATATAACACCAGCAAGTAACCATATTTTACTATATGAAAATAAATAAACTATTTTTGATTCAAAATCATCTTTAAAAACTAAGTATAAAGTAATTATTCCAATTAGTAAAATAAGAATAATACTTTTAATTGTTTTTTTCATTTATTACTTGAAGTGCTGGTAAAGTTTCACTTTCTAAATATTCAAGGCTTGCTCCTCCACCTGTTGATATGTTAAAGTTATCTTTATAACCCATACTAATAGCGGCTCTTATAGTATCTCCCCCACCTATTACAACAGTGCCCTTATTTTCTTTAAGTATTTCAAATAACTCTTTTGTACCTTTTGAAAAATTTTTCATTTCGAAGCACCCTACTGGCCCGTTATAGAAAACCGTTTTACTGTCTTTTATGTAATGTTTAAATACTTTTATCGTACTAGGCCCTACATCAAAACCTATTTCATCATCTTCTATTTCATTTATAAATTTTATTTTAGTATCATTACTATTTATTTCTTTTGATACTACTATATCAGTCGGCAATACTATTTTACCCTCATATTTACTAAGTAAATTCATACAGTAATCAACATAATCTTTTTCATATAAAGAAAGTCCTATATTAAAACCTGCAGATTTTAAAAATGTAAATGCCATTGCTCCACCTATAAGTAAATAATCAGCTTTTTGAACTAATTTTTCAGTTAAGGCTATTTTATCACTTATTTTACTACCACCTAATATAACGATATATGGTTTATCTGGATTTTTAGTTATTTTATTTAATCTTTTTATTTCTTCTTCCATTAAAAATCCTATACCGCTAGGTAAGTATTTAGCAATTTTATTGTTCGATGCGTGAGTTCTATGTGATGTACCAAAAGCATCATTTATAAATATATCCCCAAGAGATGCCCAGTATTTTGCAAGTTCAGTATCGTTGTTGCTTTCTTTGTTTTCATTTAAATCTTCATACCTTGTATTTTGAATTAAAAGAACATCTTTACTAACAAGTTTTTTTACTAATGATTTTAAATGTCTTCCTCTTGTTTGTGCACAAAAAATTACTTCTTTACCTAGTAATTCACTTAATCTATCACTAATAGGTTTTAAATCGTATTTTTTTAAATCTTTTTCTGTTTTTACTCTACCTAAATGTGAAAGTAAAATTACTTTCGCACCTTTTTCAATCGCATAGTTTATTGTTTTAAGTGATGTTTTTATTCTAGTATCATCTAATATAACACCATTTTTTATCGGTACATTAAAATCACATCTTATTATTACTTTTTTATCTTGTAGTTCAAAATTTTTAATTGTTTTCATACTTTTATCTCCTATCAAATTCATATTTTAATGTATTATTTTCATTTATTACTGTTATTATTATTACTTCATTTGCTAGTTTATTATTTGTAGATGGGTCTACTAATGAACTTTTTAAAAAAGATTTATCAATTAGTGTTTTTGTACTTATTTCCTTTGTTTTACCGTCTTCAGTATATAGTTTGGCTAAATCATTTGCTTCATTTATACAAGTTTCATCACCATCACATATACTATCATCTCCATAATAGTTTATATAGTCTTTTGTAGCTAGTATTAAAGTGTTTTCAAAATCTTTTTTTTCATTTGTTTTTGCCTGTTTATTGCTTTCTACAAGAGATGGTATCGCAACTGCGATAATAACTCCTAATATAGCAATTACTCCTAAGAGTTCTATTAAAGTAAATCCTTTTTTCATATGTTTCACCTACTGTATATATTTTATACTAAAATGAAGTTATTTACAAGAAAAAGTACATAATTGTACCTTATAAATTACATAAATATTTTACTGTTCTTACCATTTGTGCACTATAACTCATTTCATTATCATACCAAGCAACTATTTTAACAAGCCTAATTTTTGCATCTAATACGTTTGTTGAAAGTCCATCAACTACAGAACCATATTTTGTTCCTATTATATCGCTTGATACTATTGGATCTTCAGTATAACCCAGTGTTTGATTTGTGTTTTCTTTTAATACTTTGTTTATTTCTTCTTTTGTAGTTTCTTTTTCAAGCACTAACGTTAAATCAATTACTGAACCTGTTGTAGTTGGAACTCTAAATGCACTACCATCAAGTTTACCATTTAACTGTGGTATTACTTTTCCAATAGCACTTGCAGCTCCGGTTGTTGCAGGTATTATGTTACTAGCTGCAGCTCTTCCACGCCTTGATATTGCACCTTTTTTGTGAGCAATATCTAATACTGACTGATCATTAGTATATGCATGAATTGTTGTCATATACCCTGATTTAATACCAAAGTTTTTATTTATAACATCTACTACTGGAGCAAGACAATTTGTCGTACAAGATGCGGCACTTATTATTTGTTCATCCCCTGTAAGAGTATTTTCATTAACTCCATATACTATTGTTTTTAAATCACCTTTTGCAGGAGCTGAAATAATTACTTTTTTAGCTCCTGCTTTTATATGAGCCATTGCTTTTTCTTTATCAGTAAACTTACCAGTACATTCAAATACTGCATCAATATCTAAATCACCCCAAGGTAAATTTTCAGGATTCATTTCCTTGTAAACACGAATTTTTTTATTGCCAATTATTATATTATCATCATCATAAGTAATATCATTTACCCTATAATTTCTATGTGATGTATCATACTTTAAAAGATATGCAAGTTGCTGGCAATCTGTTAAATCATTTATTGCCGTTATTTCAAAATCGTTGTCTTCTTCCATTAATCTAAACACTAATCTTCCAATTCTTCCAAACCCATTTATCGCTACTTTTATCATTTTCTCATTTCCTTTCCTATCATAATAATAACACATTTTTTATTTAAAATAAAGATACTTTACACTAATAACATGAACAGTTTTAGATATCATTTAAAAAACTAGTAGTATAATATATTATTATTTTTTTAAAATATAAAATAATGTGTATTTAAAAAAACGCTAAGCATTTTTTATCTAGCGTTTTGCTTTTTAATCATTTATAATAAATACAAACCTATCCCTTCCTGGAAAATCCTTTTCAATGCTTATTTTAGCGTTTTCAAAATACTTAGATGCTATTTTTTTAACCTCACTACCTTGTGTTTCTCCTATTTCAAAAGCAATAATGCTTTTATCACTTAAATAATTTTTAGCTTCTTTTAATATTTCTTCATAAAAATATAATCCATTATTTTCAGCAAAAAGTGCAATATTAGGCTCATTATTTTTTATTTTTTCATCTATTTCTTCACCATATGCGATATAAGGTGGATTACTAATAATAATATCATATTTTCCATCTATATTATCAAATACATCACTTTCAACAAAAGAAACACTAGACTCTAACCTTTTAGCATTATGCCTAGCAACATTTAAAGCCTCTTTTGAAACATCGCTCGCAACCACGCTTGCATTTAATTTTTTAGAAAGTGTAATTGCGATTACTCCACTACCAGTACCAATATCTAGTACCTTTATTTTTTTATTAAAAAACTTTTTTGCATATCTTATTGTTTTTTGTACTAAAAGTTCAGTTTCAAATCTTGGTATTAAAACATTTTTATTAACCTTAAATATATAACCATAAAAATCTACATTGCCAATTATGTATTGTACAGGAATACCTTTTTCAAGTAAAGCAAGACCCTCTTCATATCTTGATGGTAAATACATTTTTAAATACTCTTTATCTGTCATTATTCACCTCTAAGTTTTCTATTTTGATCTTCGGTAATTAAAGCATTTATAATACCTTCCAAATTACCATCCATTACCCTATCTAAATTTTTTGTTGTATAGCCAATTCTATGGTCTGTTACTCTATTTTGTGGATAATTGTATGTCCTAATTTTTTCCGAACGATCACCAGTACCAATTTTACTTCGTCTTTCTGATCCCAGCTCTTCTTCTTGCTTTCTAACCTCCTCTTCATAAAGTCTAGTTCTAAGCATTTGCATACATTTTTCCTTATTTTGAATTTGACTTCTTTCATTTTGACAAGTAACAACAACACCTGTTGGTATATGGGTAATTCTAACCGCACTATCAGTTGTATTTACACACTGACCCCCTGCACCACTACTTCTAAATACATCAATTCTTAAATCATCAGGTTTAATCTCAACATCAACTTCCTCTGCTTCTGGCATAACAAGAACAGTTGCGGTAGATGTATGAACTCTTCCTTGTGTTTCAGTAACAGGCACTCTTTGAACCCTATGTGCACCACTTTCATATTTTAATTTGGAATACACATTATCGCCTTTAACCATAAATTCAACAAGTGGAAAACCACCCATGTCAGAATGTTCCTGTGAAAGTATTTCTAATTTCCATCCTTCTTTTTCCGCATATTTACTATACATTCTATATAAATCGCCCGCAAATATATTTGCCTCATCACCACCGGCAGCACCCCTTATTTCAACAATAACATTTTTATCATCATTTGGATCCTTTGGTAGTAAAATAATCTCAATCTTTTCTTCTAATGATTTTATTTCTTCATTTAACCTAGATACTTCTTCTTTCGCAAATAATCCTAATTCACTATCGTGAGTTAATTGCTTGGCCTCTTCTAAATCACTTTCTAATTTTTTATAAATTTGATACAAATCATAAGCGTCTTTTAAACTTGTTTGCTCTTTAGATAATGAAGTTAACTTCTTAATATTACTAACTACATCTGGATTTGATAGTTCTTCTGAAATTTCATTATAACGAATTTCTATTGCTTTTAATCTTTCTATCATAAAAAAATCACATCCTCTACCACAACTTATTATACACAATTAAATGAAAAATGTACAGTGGATTACCAAAATATTACCTTTTTAAATAAATTTATCACTGATTATCTTATTGCTTTTTACTATATTTTTGCTTATAATTGTACTGGTGGTACTTATGAAAACAATTAAAAATTCAAGAAAAAATGAAATAATTATAAATAAAAGTAAATTTATATGTATACTTGAATATGTAGAAACAAGGGAAAACGTTTTAAATGTTTTAAATAAATATAAAGATATATATCCAGGAGCCACTCATTACTGCTACGGATACGTTCTTAAAAATACTCAAAAATGCTCTGATGATGGTGAACCAAGTGGTACTGCCGGAAAACCAATTTTAAATGTTTTACTTTCAAATAATTTAGTAAATGTTTTATGCCTTGTAATTAGATATTTTGGAGGCATTAAATTAGGTACTGGTGGACTTGTCCGTGCATATAGTACTAGTGTGAGTGAAAATTTAAAAAAAACTGATATTTGTACTTTAACTAATGGTTTTAATATAACTATTTGTTTTAATTATGAAAATTTAAAAACTATTGAAAGTCTTAAATTAGATGTTTTAAAAAAAGATTATACTGATAAAATTACATACAATTTTAATATTAGTAGAGATGATTACCTTGATAAAAAAAATATAATTGATAAGTTTATAACTGTTAAAACTAACATTTTAATAAAAAAGAACTGATAAAGTTCTATTCTGTGCATACGGGAGTACTTACTCCTTTTTGTATGATTAAATCTGAATTATATGTTCCTGAATTTACGGAAATAACTTTTTTTACTGAATAGTAAGCATTTTTCGCGTATAGCGTATAACTACCTGGTAAAACATTGGAAATATTATATGTGCCTGTACTATCTGATACGGTTTCATAAGCTGAATCACATCCACTATAAAGTATAACTGTACAGTTTACACAAGGGTTATCTTCGTATGTAATATTACCACTAATAGTAGAAAAACTTGCTTCTACAGTGTCGGCCTGACCATAATTTAAGTTAACTTTTAAATTACCAAGTTTAGTTTCCCCGCTACCACTTTCTTTAAATTTAACTTTAACATATAAAATTTTACTTTCTCCAGCTTTTATAATATCACCAGCACTAAAACCATAGCTAGTAAACTCTATGTCATTATTTTCTTCATAGTCTAAACTAACTTTTTTTAAACTAGCATTTATTGTTCCATTATTTGTTATTTTAATAGCGTATTCTATACTATCACCTGGAAGTTCTAAAAGAGTATAAAATGTTGCACTATCATCAGTAAATGTTGGATTGCTTTTATTACTAGCATTTCCTATTACTTCATTAGTTGTAATATTTTCAATTTTAACACTCCAAGTACCACTTAAATTACCTTTGGCATTTATTGTTAATTGAGTATAAAAATTCATATAAGCAATTGCCATCAAACAAATAATCACACAAAGCGAAATTATAAAAATATTTTTATGTTTCTTCATACGTTTCACCTACTATAATAATAACATTTATTTTTAAAAAAAACAACTATTGTGACAAAAGTTTTTCTAAACTTACAATTTTATAGCCCTTGCTTTGAATATAGTTAATTATATTTTCAAGTTCTTTATTTAAGATACTATTTACTTTAAAGGAAATTATTGCCCCTGATTTTAGGTTATTTTTAACATTTATTAAGGGATAATTACTAATTATTTTAGTAGGTATTATTGTTCTTGAATTTTGATTTTTACATATATTTATTATTTCTATGTTTTTATTTTCTGTATAACAGTAATTGTTTTGATAATTAGATATAATACTTTTCATCCAAATAAAATTTGATGTATTAAAGTCATTTAAAATGCCTATTGTATGTCCATTGTTTATTAAAGTTAATACTGTTTCATTGTTTTTTTCCATATATTTACTAGTGATAAAAAAACCACCTTTTATTTTGTTTTTATCTAATACATCAATAATTTTATCAACATTGTTTTCGGTTTTAAAAATTAATGCAATTTCTTTTTTGTCAGTATTACCACTAATTATATATTTGTCTAAGTTATCATTTAATTTGTGTTCAAGGTTTATTGTTTTATAAACTAATAATTTTTCATCAAAATAACCTACTTTCCTCATTTTTTTGTATGATGCATTTATATCTATTTTTTTACCATTTACGCCTGGTATAATTGTATCTTCATAAATAACAGGTTCTTTAGGAGCAATTTTATAATTTGAACTTTTTTCTTTTATTTCATTTAAAAGACTGTCAGAATTTATAGATACAAGTTTTACTTCATCAGTATAAATAAAACTACCTAGTAATAAAACTAATATGCCTACCATTTGAAATGTTTTTTTCACTCTACCACCTATTTAAGTGTATGTATTCACGATTTATTTAATAACACATATCATAAATATGAAAGGAGTGCTTATGTATCAAAGAATGCCATATGATAAAATGCAGTATAGCGGTGATAGATTTGTTGGTGGTGCATTTTTAGGGCCTTTTCTTTTAGGAGGTCTTACTGGCGGATTAGTAGCACCTTATTTTTATCAAAGGCCTTATTATAATTATTACCAAAGGCCTTATTATCCAGGATACTATTACCGGCCGTACTAAAAAGACTAAGCATTTGCTTAGTTTTATTCATGCGTACAAGTTTCTACTGTATACCCATTTTTATTTACTTTATTTTTAATCATACCATTTATATCTGTTCTATATATATTTGAATTTCTAAGGATATTAAGCACCTCTTTTTTAGGATGCCCATACATATTATTCTTACCAACACTAATTAAACTATATTTAGGATTTAATGTATTTATAAAATTTTTACCACTACTAGTATTTGAACCATGATGTCCTACTTTTAAAAAGTCTACATTACTTATATTATATTTTTTTAATATGTCATCTTCCTTAGTAGTAGTAGCATCTCCCATAAATAAAAATTTATAATTATTATAATTTAAATAAATAACAGAACTGTTACCATTCTCATCCTCATAAATATCAGTATTTAAAAACACTAATTTATACTTATCTATCTTTAATTCTTTAAGACATGAATAATACTTGATTTTTTTATTTTCTAACACACTAATTAAATCTTTTTCCAAATCATTATAATTACCACAATTAAATATAACTTTATTAATTTTAAAATTATTTATTATATTAATACTTTCCCCCATATGATCATAATCACCGTGAGTAATAATCAAATAATCTAACTTTTTAATACCCACTGATTTTAAATAAGGTATTATAATACTATTTCCAATATCTTTTTTAGAAAAAACCTCTCCACCTGTATCAATTAAAATATTCCCTTTGTTGTTTTCAAAAGAAATCAAGAAACTATCTCCTTGCCCTACATCTATCATTGTAAAATAAGCATTATTATCAAGGAAATTTATATTTGAATGAAACATAATTATACAAGCAAATAAAACTAAATACATATATTTTTTTTTACTTATTTTATAAACAATAATAGTCACTAAAATAAAATATAAAATTATAAAATAAATATTTATATGCCTTAATATAATTACAAACATAT
>CAYXTH010000022.1:0-11210 GCA_964468025.1 uncultured Muribaculaceae bacterium
AAAGAACATTAAAACAAACATATACCCTAAATCATCAAATTCTTTTGAAAGGGCAACACTAAAATCATTTGTGTTTTTAATATTTTTAGATATATAACCATATATACCTGAACATACCATCATAATAATTAAAAATACAAATATAAAGGCATCAGTAAACGGTGCTTTTCCACCAAGTAATTGTGCGATATAATCATTTTCTTTATTATCAAGTAGTAATCCAGAAAATGGAAGTCCTGGTATTATTAAATATAAAAACATAAGTACTAGTACTACAAATGCAATACTACTAACTGCTAGGGCTTTTTTAGATACTACAAGTTCTGAGTCTTCTTTAATAGATTCTTTTACCTTTGGTTTTAAAACATTTTCTATAATAATAGTACCTATTATAGATAAAATAAATGTACTAGTTATCATAATGTAAAAATTAGACCAAGCATTAAATACATAACTTTCATCTACTGTTACTTTGGCAGCACTACTTGTTAAAAGACCAAGTTGATAATCATCAAAGTTAAATACAAGTCCCGCACCATAACCTAAGGTAATACCAATAAAAGCAGTAAATATTCCAAGTACAGAATTTCTTCCCATATATTGATATATTACGGCAGTAAGTGGTATTACTATAATATAACTATATACTCCTAAAAATGATGATATAATACCAACAAATAAAGTTAAAAATGTAACTATTGCTGGTTTTAGTTTTCTAAATGGAAGAAACATTGCTTTTAATAAACCACTTGCTTTTCCAATAGAAATAGCCATTAAAGAAATAATAATTAAAACTAATGGCTCAAAGTTTTTAAAACTATCTACTGGAGAAGAAAAGAAATATTTAAATCCTTCCTCAGAAAATAAACTTTGAACAGTTGTTGTTTGCGTTTCCAAAACTCCATTAGATATACTTGTAACTTCAGCACTAAAGCCAAACATATTACAAATTGTACTAATAAGTACTACTATAAATATTAAAAATATCATAGTAATAACAGGACCTAGTAATAATTTACTTTTGCGTTTCTTCATTTTGTCCTCCTATTATTTTTTTTAATTTTTTATTAAATTCTATTCTAGGCATCATAACACATCTTTTACACCCTTGACATTTTATTTTTATATCTGCTCCAAGTCTTACTATTTCCCATTCATTAGCTCCACAAGGATGGCCTTTTTTCATAACAACGATATTTCCAAGTTTATACTGCATCGTGTACCACCACTTGACTAAACGGAATTTCTATTTTTGCATTATCACATTCTTCTTTTACTATTTTTAAAGCTTCTCTTTTACAAGGAATGTCTTTCGTAGGCTTACAATCAACGGCTATTCTATGAATTACTGCACTATCTTCTAGTGATTGAACTCCTAAATATTCGGCTTTTTTTGCGATAAATTTTAAAGCATTTATTCTTTCTAACATTTTATTTATTGCTTCATCTAATTTTGTTTTATCGGCATCATATGAAATGCCAAAGTCAATAATAGCTTTTGATGGATATCTACTATAATTTATAACTTCTGTTACATTACGGTTAGATATTATTTTAATTTCACCAGTATACGCTCTTATCGTTATTGTTTGAAGGGTAATATCAATAACATCTCCCCTAAATGAACCAATTTGTATATTATCTCCTACATCAAATTCATTTTCAAATATTATTGAAGCACCAGCAATTATATCTTTAAGCATATCTTGAATAGCAAGTCCTGCGACTAATCCTACTATACCAAGAGATGTAAGAAGTGCTTTTGTATCAATACCCCAAACGCTTATTATTGTAAGTATAGAGATTATTATAATTATCGTTTTAATAATATTATTAATCATTTTCATAATTGTTAATGATTTTTTATGTGATACTCTTTTAACACTTGCTTTAAATATATGGTTAACAAATGATTTTACTACATAACATATTAAAACAGTTATTACTACAATTATAATACTATAAGAAAATCTTTCAAAAAATTGTTCCATAATATCATTCCTTTACGTTTAATATTTCTAAAATTCTATTTAAATCAGCCGTATTAGTAAACGAAATTACTAATTTTTTATCTTTTATTTTTATTTTAGTATCTAATTTATCTCTTAATAAATCTTCTACATAAGTATATTCATTATTATTTTGTTTTTTTGGCTTGTTTATTTTTTCTTCGTTTGAGCTTTCATTTTCAATTTCTCTTACAGTAAGATGTTCATTTACTATTTTATTTGCCATTTCTATTATTTGTTTTTCATCTTCTAGTTTGCTTAATACTCTGGCGTGACCCATTGTAAGACGTCCATCTTCAAGCATTTGTTGTACTTCATCAGGTAGTCTTAAAAGCCCAATTATATTAGTAATATGACTTCTACTTTTACTTACTTTTTTAGCAAGTTCTTCCTGGGTAATATTTAATTTTTCAAGTAAACTTTTATATGCTTTTGCTTCTTCTAAGACGTTTAAGTTTTCTCTTTGTAAATTTTCAAGTAAAGCAATCTCGGCCATTTCATTATCAGTAAATTGTCTTACTATTGCAGGTATTGATTTAAGATCAGCTATTTTAGATGCTCTAAACCTTCTTTCACCGGCTACTATTTCATAACCCTTTATACTTTTTTTAACTATAATTGGTTGAAATACTCCGTGTTGTTTAATAGAGTGAGCTAGCTCTCTTAAAGCATCTTCATCAAATACTTCTCTTGGTTGATAAGGATTTGGTCTTAGTTCACTTAAAGGTATTTGTATTATTTCTTCATTTGATGTTTCTTCATATATTTTTTTTTCAAAGTTACTCATTTGACTTGTGTTTAAGTTTTCTAAATCAAATAATTGTTCTAATCCTTTACCAAGGGCTCTTTTTTTATTTTCCATTTCTACTAATCACCTCTTTTGCTAAATTGATATATGCTTCAGCACCCCTACTTTTTGGGTCATAAGCAATTATTGGCTTTCCATGACTTGGTGCTTCTGAAAGTCTTACAAGTCTTGGTATTATTGTATCATACACTCTTTCTTTAAAGTAACTTTTTATATCTTGTACTACTTCAAGACCTAAATTAGTACGATT
This sequence comes from uncultured Muribaculaceae bacterium, assembly GCA_964468025.1. Classification (GTDB taxonomy): domain Bacteria; phylum Bacillota_I; class Bacilli_A; order RF39; family UBA660; genus Coprosoma. The sequence continues at coordinate 3,068 of CAYXTH010000022.1, forward strand.
ATCAAGCATAGTAAGTAGTACTCCCTCTATATCAAGTGTAGGGTTTAATGTTTTTTGTGCCAGCATAATTGAATTCAATAGTTGCATAATTCCTTCTAGTGCGAAAAATTCACATTGTACAGGAATAATAACAGAGTCTGCGGCAGTAAGAGCATTTGTTGTTAAAATACCTAATGATGGTGGACAATCAATAATTATATAGTCGAATGTTCCTTTTGCTATTTCTAAATGCTTTTTTAGTTGTAGATTTTTTGAAAACTCTGGATTTACTCTTGATTGTTCCATAAGTTCTATATCTGCACCAGCAAGAGAAATTGTTGCTGGTATAATAAAAAGATTTCTAAATTTTGTTTTTTTAATTACATCTTTAAGGTGTGCTTTATCTATTAGTAAATCATATATACTTTGTTTTATTTCTCCTTTGTCTATTCCAAGACCCGTTGTACTATTTCCTTGTGGATCTAGATCTATTAACAGTACTTTTTTACCTAATACTCCTAATGACGCTGATAGATTGATACTTGAAGTTGTTTTGCCAACTCCACCTTTTTGATTTACTAATGCAATTATTTTACCCATACATATCACCATTTTCCATAAATTTTGACTATATACATTTTATCATAATTTGACATATAAATCTATCATATTTAAAAATAAATTCAAAAACGGAAGTATGCCTTGGAAAAATAGTTTTTTCATGTTATAAAATTTTATTTAAGCTTTTTTAATCCTTTTATATTTTTTGAATCAGCAAATTAATATTTTTAAAATATACATCATACATCTCTATCATATTGCCTATGATATTCTATAATTTCATTTTTTAAACACAAAAGGGCATATATATTTATAAATGTAAGTACTGCCACCAATATATCAATTAAATTCCAAATAATAGTAGGTGATGTTACCGAACCAATAAAAACACTAATAGGCGTTAAAAAAGTAATCATATATAAATCTGCTTTATCTTTTAAAAAACTAAGTGATGACTGACAATAATAAAAACCCGTTAATATAGTGGAAAAAGCAAACATTAAAATGCATATTACCAAAAACATACTACCAAGAGAACCAAAATGAAAACTAAATGCTGCCTTAGTAACTTCAATACCATTTGGACTTGCTATATTTAAAGTGGAATAATTAAACATTAAAATCATAAAAGCAGTTGCCGTACAAATTACAATAGTAGTAATATAAACACCTAAAACTTGAATATAACCAATCTTTACCCCACTACTTTCACTAGAAGCACTTGTTGCAATTGCACCTATTCCAAGACCGGATTCATTTGAAAAAATGCCTCTTTCAATACCAATTATAATTGTCAATAAAAAACCTGTAAAAAAAGGTTTAAGTTTAAATGCATCATTTATTATAAGTAAAAAAATATCTACAAATGAGTTTAAGTTAGTAAAAATAACATACAAAACGAGGCCTACATAAAAAAGAGTCATAACAGGAACTATCTTGTCAGTTACCTTTATTATTTTACTAATACCACCCTTTATAATTTTATAAGTAATAAATGCAAGAACAAGACCTATAAAAATATAATTATTATTACTACCAATAGACTTAGTAATAGTATTAGCTTGTATTGGTATAAAACCAAATAAATACGCTACTATAATTATAAAAGCATATAAAACCGCAAGGTATTTGTTTTTAACACCATCCTTTATATAATAAAAAGGACCTCCTATATTTTGATTGTTGATAACCCTTTTATATTTAATAGCCATCAAAGTTTCACAATACGCGAGTACGGCCGATATTAAAGCAATTATCCACATCCAAAATATTGTACCTGGCCCACCAACATAAATTGCAAGAGCAACTCCGGCAATACTACCTACACCTATTCTACCAGCCAAAGTAAGAAATAAAGTTTTAATAGGTGTAACTCCTTTATGATTACTTTTTAATAATGACTTAAAAATTTTTTTAAAATTAAACTGTGGAAAACTAAGTTTTCTACCAAAATAAATACCAGATAAATTTATTAAAGCAGTGGCTACTGCCCATAATACTGCATTTATTATTTCTAACATTAAAAATCACCTATGCAATTTTATGCACAGGTGGTATATTTTATAACGCATTTGCTATTTCCACAAACACTTCAATACTAATAGCTTCGGCTCTAGTATTTAAATCCATATTATGAGCTTTTAATACTGTTTCTATTTTAGATAAATCATACCCTTGTAAATTATTTTTTATTGTTTTTCTTTTTTGTTTAAAACTATCTCTTATTAGTTTAAAAAATACATCTTCATCTTTCAAGTATAAAAGATTATCCTTTTTTGTAAAAGATACAACAATGCTGTCAACATTTGGTTTTGGAATAAATACATTTCTACTAACATCAAGTATTTTTTTAACATCATAGTAATAATTTAGAAAAATAGATAGTGAATTATATTCCTTTGTATTTGACCTTGCCTTAAATCTGTTTCCAACTTCTTTTTGTACCATTACAACTATTTTATCTACATTAAGTTTGTCTTCAATCAACTTTATTATAATAGGTGTAGTTATATAATATGGAAGATTCGCAACTACGTATAGTTTATCATATGTGTAGTTTTTTAAATCTTCTTTAACATTTCTTTTTAGAAAATCTTCATAAATTATAGTAGTATTTTCACATATATTATCCTCTAAAATATTTTTTACATCTTTATCTATTTCATATGCTAAAACATTCTTTGCTTTCTTACCAAGTTCACTAGTTAATGAGCCGGCTCCTGGGCCTATTTCTATTACTAGGGTATTTTCATCTATTTTAGATTTTTCCACAATACTATTTATTATATTTTTATCTATTATAAAGTTTTGACCATATTTTTTTTTAAATTTGAAATTATTTGTTTTTAGTGTGTTTTTTATTTTACTAGGTGAATATTCCATAGTTTGCCTCCTACAAAAAATTATACTATGGATATATATCTATGTCAAAAGTTTATTTTGCTAAAATATGATTAACTTGTGATAATGTCTTAAGTGTTAGTATTTGATTATGTCTCAAATATGATTAATTTAAAAACAAAAGGAAAAGATAAAATCATATTTAATATCTACTACTTTTAAAATTTAACAAGTAAAACAAAAAGAGCTAATTTTTCATAATATACTATGCTTATAAACCTTTAATACAAACAAATAAATATTAGGACATATATTAAAAAACCTATACCTTAATCTATTTAAAAGTGATATTTCTTTAAAAGACAATATTTCTTTTGATAATTTTTTTAATAACTTAATATACCCTTTATTCATACTATTTGAAACAACATAAAACTCATGCATTTTTGTTTTTAATAATAATTCCTTATTATCTTTAAAAAACAAACTTCTTTTATCATATGCCAAAATTGTATCATTTAAAGACTTTGTGGTAATCATATTAGATAAACTATTTGGCACATATCTATAATGATATAAAGGAGCATTTAAATAAAATATTTTATTAGCCTTACTTAATATATCAGTTATTATATACTCATCTTCATGTATAATACCATCTTTATACCTTAAATTATTAAATATTTCTTTTTTATAAAGTTTATTCCATGGTATTACGGTAACCGTACAATATTCATTATACAAATAATTATATTTATTTATTCCTTGAACACTAAAACTATCATACTTAATTTTAAGTGTATCACATCCATCTTTATATTGATAATAATTTCCAATTACAATATCATAATCTTTTATGGCATTATATAAACTTTCTAAGGCATTTAATTCAATAAAATCATTACTGTCTATAAAATAAATATAATTACCATTTGCTTTATCTAAACCATAATTTCTTGCACTAGAAAGGCCACCATTTTCCTTATTATAAATTTTTATTCTTTTATCTTTGTATTTCCTACATATATTTAAACTTCTATCAGTACTACCATCATTTACAATAATTATTTCTATATTTTTATATGTTTGATTTATTACTGATAAAAGGCATTTATCAATATATTTTTCTTCATTATATACTGGTATAATAACAGATATTAACTCTTTCATAAAGCCTCCTAATAATTTCTATATTTTAAATAAATTTTTGGAAAATAAGTAAATAAAATTACTTTTAATTTATCATATGGTTCTAATTTTTCTTTTAATATTTCCTTTTTATACACAGTAAAAAGATTATAGTATTTATCATATATACATTTATCAATATTTTTAATATTATAAATAATTTCTCCAAAATTTATATACCTATATACCAATGCTTTTTTATATAAACCTTTATCAAAATCTTTTAAAAAATCTATTATTTCATTTATTACATCTAACAATTCAAAATGTCTTACCCCATAAGTAGTAGATAAACTATTATTTCTTTTTCTATAATGATATAAAGGTTTTTCTAAAATATAAGTTATTTTATTTACTTTTTTAAGTAATTTAAAATTTATATAAGCATCTTCGGCAAATGTTTTATTATCAAATAAAATATTATTAAATAATTCTTTTTTATAAAGTTTACCTTGGCAATTAAAGCTAAATATACCCTTATATTTATCATCACCAGTTAAAGTATAGTTTTTCCTTTTTTTATATTTAAAATGTTTGCCATCATAAAAATCATACCCACATACTGAAACATCAGCGTTCTCTTTTATTAAAACATTATAAAGATTTAAAAGCATATTTTCATCAATAAAATCATCACTATCTATAAAAGTAATATATTCACCAGTACTATTTTTAATCCCCATATTACGTGCATACGATACTCCTTTATTTTCTTCATAAATTACTTTTATTCTGTCATCGTTTTTTGAAAATTTTTTACATATATTTAAGCTTCTATCAGTACTACCATCATCAATTAAAATTATTTCTATATTTTTATATGTTTGATTTATTACTGATGAAACACATTTACTTAAATACTTTTCAGTATTATATATTGGTATTATTACTGATATTTTTTTCATAGTCTTTTACTCCTTTAAACATAATAGAAAGTGTTTTAAAAAAACCTTTATTTCTTATTTTTTTATGTCTTATCAAATACTGAATACACTGCAAATGCTTAAATTTAGGTGATAAGGCACAAAATAATGCCCCTTTATCAAAAAAGAATTTATCAGTATAGCCTTTAAACCAAGTTGAATCAAAGTCATTAGTTATTTTTCCAATGCATTCATTTGAGGCATATACTTTCATATTACTTTTTAAATAATCTTTAATAAATAAAGTATCTTCACCATGACTATATAAAGAATTACCACCAAAATAATTATTTAATTTAATATTTTTCTTTTTAAAACTAATTCTACAAGCTCCATATTTTTGATAGTTATACCAGTGTATTTTTTTTATTTTATTATCTTTTTTTAAAGAATTATCATATATTTTTAGGTTAAAAAACACCATATCTGCATCTTTATACTTATCATAAAAATCAGTTATTGCCTTATCAAAATTATCTTTATACACACAGTCATTATCTGCGAATAAAAGTATATCCGCAGCACTTTTACTAATTGCCATATTTCTACTTTTAGCCACTCCTATTTCATTAGTATCATATATTTTAAAATTTTTATATTCTCTATACCCTACTTTTCCACACTGGTTTATTACTATACATGGTACTTTTATATTCATTTTATCTAAATCTAATATATTTAAATTCATTGTAGATAATAATACTTCTAATGACATTTTAACACACCCTTTAATAAATTTATATAATAATTAAATTGTTCATTTTTTTTATAAATTATAAATAATAATAATAGTGGTACTAATACACTTATTAAAATATTTAAACAAATGTTTTTAAAAAATGTATTTATATAAGTAGTTATAATTAAAACAAATAAAAATACTAAAACGCTTTTTAAACATTCTTTAAAGTATTCTTTATAACTTTTTCCAAGTATTTTTTTATATACATATTTAGGATAACTATATAAATATAAAATTAAACTACTTAAAATTGTTCCTATAAATACACCCGCAAGGGAAAATAATTTTATACAAACAAGTGATAATACTATATTAAGTATGGTTTCGATTAAAGGTATATATTTATCTTCTTCCCATACTCCTGCGGACTGTTTAAATATGTGATATGTTTTTCTTTCCATTGTTATAAAATAGTTTATTACTAATACTAATAAAACAAAATTCGAAAGTATATATTCTTTACCAAGCCAAATATTTATAAATGGTGTAATTACATTTAAAATAATTACAGAAGATATTATTGATATTAAAAGGTTTAAAAGTTTTATTTTTTTAAACACACGGTAACAGTTTTCTTTATTTTCAAGTACCAACATATTACCAACAGAAGCCATAGTTTCTTCTATAATACATCCACAAAGTAGTATAAACGCACTTATTATCATATTATAGTTTGAATAAAGTCCAACTATTGTGATTCCAAAAAAGTATGATATTAGTATATTATCACTACCACATATCACCACATATGCACCCTGATGATACATAAGGGCTTTTATTTTAGTATAAATATCTTGTTTATCTTCTTTTGATAAGTTGTTTTTATTATTTTTTATATAAGGATACATTTTATTACAAATAATTGTAATAATTATGTTTTCTAATATTTGAAATAATATTTTAGTTATTAAATAAGCATAAAAGTTTTTTGTTTTTATAAGCAATATTATTTGTACTAAGTTCATTAAAATTAAATAGAAAATATGTATAATATTTATAATATAATTTTTTTGATATACATATATTAAACATCTTTTATAAGAGAATAAATAGCTTATAGATAAATTTAAAGTGAACAATAAATATACAAAATAAATATTTATATTTACATTTATTACTCCTACTACCGTTTTAATAAATGGTAGTATTAAAAGTGCTAATAGAAATGTTACTAAAGCAATTATATAGTATGCTTTTTTATAAAAGTTCATTAATGATTTTATTTCATTTATATCATTTATTGAAACTGGTTTATATAATTTATAAGTAATAATACTACCAATACCAAGTTCTAAAAAACTAAACATTGTTAATATATTAGAAAATAAACTGTTAATGCCAAGATATTCTTTGCCTAAAGTTTTTATAAATATTGTTTGCGAAATAAAGACTATTATAATTGCGATTATATTTGAAATTAAAGCAGTAATACTGTTTTTTAATGAATAATTAACTCTCATACTATATCCTCTTTAATACCGCATATATAATATAACTTAAAAAACAATATATTCTTTTAGGTAAAAAAATGTTTTCTTTTTTTAATAAGCTCCACGTTCTTTTTACAGCTTTAAATTTATTAGAAGAAAGTGAATCTTTACGTGCTCTATAATAAGCAAGAGGTTCTTCTATAGCATAGGCATCACTCATTTTTAATAACCTAAGCCACAAGGCTGCATCTTCTCCCATATATATATCAGGCATATAAATATCTTGTTTATTTAATATTTTCATATTAAGCATAACAGTTGATGTTAATATAATTGTATTTTTTATATAATCATTATAACTCATTTTTTTAGGAACTATTATTGGTTTTGTTTTATTATTTTTCATATAATAGTATGAACTAAAAACAAACGGTCTATCATTTATAAATTTAATTTGTTTTTCTAGTTTTGTTTTTTCCCAAATATCATCAGAATCAATAAAACTTATATAGTCACCTTTCGCTATTTTTATTCCCTCATTTCTAGCATTTGCGACGCCACTAGTTTCATTTAATGTTATTATTTTTATTCTTTTGTCTTTATGTTTTTTTATTATGTTTAAACTATTATCACTACTATGATCATTTATAAGTATTATTTCTATATTTTTGTATGTTTGATTTAATACACTAAGTAGTGCTTCTTCAATATACTTTTCAGTATTTTTAAATGGTATTATAACGCTAATCATAAATCACCTTCTTTGAATTAATAAGCCCTAGAAATATAAAATAATATGGTGCAATTCTAGTTATTCTAATATTAAATAAACTTTGTATAAAGTACGCAAGTACTACAAATAAAATTATAAATGCAATGTCATTGTTTTTTATATTTATTCTTAGTATATACATTAGTAATCCTAAGTACCCTAGTAATGATAATATGCCTTCGGTAATAAGTATTTGTACTGGTTCACA
>CAYXTH010000023.1:0-10980 GCA_964468025.1 uncultured Muribaculaceae bacterium
CGAAGAAAGTATAATCCCGTTTGGATATTGCTTTAAATACTCTGTTGCTTTTATTAACTGCATTTTATATTTTTCAAACTTTTTATCAATAACAATTTTTTTATTAAGTAATTTATCATTATTAAATGGGCTTTTAATAATTTCTTGGTTAATAATATTACTTAAATTTTCAAATTTAGTATATAACTTTTGAGTAACTTTAAGATACTCAGTAGTATCTAATTTACTATAATAGAAATCAATTAAATCATCCTTACCAAAAAACTTATATAAATCTTTAAAATATTCTAAATCCCTAGGATATTTGTTTTTAGTATGAAAATATAGATACTCTAAATTTTTTTCATTACCGTGAAAAATCTTAATACCATCTCTTTCTGCTTTTCTTATTTTTGTTCTAAAAGGTTTATCAATATTCGCAAATAACTTAGTATAAGGAAGGTTTATATCAATAACTGCTTCAAACCTAGGTTTTAATGCTTCAAAATAATTATTATATCCTAAATGATAAAAACCGATAGATTTAAGATTATTAAATACATTATTGAAATTACTATTAGTACCAATAACTTTGCAGTCCCTATTATATATATTCTTAATAATAAGAGGACTAATTTTAAGAGCAACTACATCATGTTTACCTAAAAACTTTTGAATTAACTTAGTAAACGTTTTAACCAGTTCTAAGTCATTGTAATCAATTAAAAGTCCTCTTGGCGCAAAAGCATACTTAAAGCCATTTAATTTTTTAATCATAATTAAACTAGCGCCTTTTAAAGTGCCATCATCAATAAGACCTAAAAATAAACAATCAAAGCCTTGCTCATTCATTGTAAAAGCATAATAAGTTGTTTGAAATAAAGATGTAGGGTAAAAATTTTCTGTAAAAGTTTTAAACTCCTCATTTGTTAATTGTTTAATAGTCATAAAAGCCTCCTTTACTAAAACATTATAACATTAAAAAATAAAAAAATAAAGTTATCATAAAACAAATAAACCCTTAATATATTTATATGGGTGATATAAATGAAAATAGGAATACCACGGGCACTTTTATATTATTACTATAAAGATATATGGACTACATTTTTTGATGAGTTAGATATACCTTATATAATAAGTCCAAAAACAAATAAAAAAATAATAAAACTAGGCAATAAATATAGTGCGGATGAAATGTGTCAGTCAATGAAAATATTTATTGGACACGCTATAAGTTTAGAAAATAAATGTGATTATTTACTAATTCCTAGAATAGAAAACTTTAAATGTAATAATCAAACTTGTACTAATTTTTTATCCCTTTATGACCTTATAAATAGTACTACACATAAACAAATACTTAATTATAATATTGATCTTGAAAAAGGTGATACTTTAAAAAAAGGTTTATTTAATATTGGACTTAAACTAGGTAAAAATAAAAAAGAAATAAAACTTGCTTATAAAAAAGCCATGAAAACATATAAAATAAATAAAAATAGTAGTATAAAAGAAAATATAAAAAAACTAGGAAGTGATAAATTGAAAATTCTTATAGTATCTCATGCTTATAATACATATGATGAAATGATAGGAAGAGATATTATAAAATATTTAGAAAAAAATAATATAGAAATAATTTACTGTGATAAATTTGATGAAAAAAAAGCCGAAAACTTAAGTAAATCTTATTCAAAAGACTTATATTTTAAATATAATAAAGATAATATTGGTGCATTAAAAATATGTGAAAATAATATAAATGGTGTTATATTTTTATCATCTTTCCCGTGTGGACCTGATAGTATAACTAATGAACTTGTAATGCGTAAAATCAATATACCATATATTAACTTAGTAATAGATGATAATTCCTCTTTTTTATCGCTAGAAACTAGACTTGAAAGCTTTATTGATATGATAGGAGGCAATGAATGAGTAAAGTATCTTATCCGCTAATTGGAAATTATAATATACCTTGTCATTATTTCTTATCACATATATTTAAAAATGTAATATCTCCTCCACCAATTACTAATAAAACAATAGAACTTGGAACTAAATATAGTCCTGACTTTGTATGTACCCCTTTTAAATATACACTTGGTACTATGATTGAAAGTATAGAAAAAGGGGCAGATACTTTAATACAGTTAGGTGGTGGTTGTAGATATGGGTATTATGCAGAGTTACAAGAAAAAATCCTAAAAGATTTGGGATATGATGTAAAAGTAGTTAATTTAATTACTATGGGTAAAACTGATTATAAAAGAATATTAAAATTATTTAAAGAAATTGATAGAAATATAAAAAGAAAAGATTTATTATATTATGGGTTTATAACGGTAAAAATGATAATGTATATGGACAAGGTTGATGATTATATTAGAGAAAATATTGCCTTTGAAGTACAAAAGGGAAGTTTTAATAGTTTAAAAGAAGAAATGCTTATTAAATTTAAAAATATAAAGGGATATTTTGAACTTAAAAAAATATACAAATTTTATTTTAATGAAATAAAAAAAGTAAAAATACATAAACCAGGTAACTATTTAAAAATTGGTATTATAGGTGAATTATATACTCTTATGGAACCTTTTGCGAATAAATATTTAGAAGATAATTTAGCTAAAAATAATGTTCAAATAAAAAGATTTACAACAGCTTCTTATTTATTATTTTATAAAAAAAGAATTTTAAAAAAATTGTTTAAAAAATTTAAAATTATTAAATATTTTTTAGGTGCAGATGCTTCTGATAATGTTATAAATACATCTTATATGTGTGAAAATAATTATGATGGTATTATTCATATTAAGTCTGCTTTTTGTACACCAGAGATAGGAGTAATGCCTATTATTAGTAAAATTGCTTATGAAAAAGATGTTCCTGTGTTGTTTTTAACTTTTGATTCTAATACATCACGGGTAGGTGTTCAAACTAGGTTAGAAGCTTTTTATGATATGTTAGAAATGAGGAAAAATAAATGAAAAACTGTTATTTAGGGGTTGATATAGGATCTATTTCAACAAAAGGTGTTATTATAGATGATGAAAATAATATTCTTTCAAATAGCTATATTTGGACTGAGGCTAGTCCAGTAAATGCGGTAAGAAAACTAGTAAAATTACTAAATATACCCAATGGGTATGTATTAAAAGGTATTGGTACAACAGGTAGTGCAAGAAAACTAATTGGTCTTTTACTTGGAGCAAATGTTGTTAAAAATGAAATAACAGCTCACGCAGTTGGAACAACTACTTTTTATCCATCTGTTCGTACTATATTAGAAATTGGTGGACAAGATTCTAAAATAATTTTAATTAGAAATGGTATAATTACAAATTATGCGATGAATACATTATGTGCGGCTGGTACAGGTGCTTTTTTATCAAGTCAGGCTAAAAGACTTGGTATGGATGTTAAAGATTTTGGAACTCTTGCTTTAAAAAGTGAGAATCCTGTTAAAATTGCCGCTAGGTGTACAGTATTTGCTGAATCTGATTTAGTTCATAAAGCACAAGCTGGGTATGAAAAAAAAGACATTGTTGCAGGTCTTTGTAAAAGTGTTGTGTTAAATTATTTGAACAATGTTGCTAAAGGTAAAAAAATATATGGTCCAGTTATTTTTCAAGGGGGAGTAAGTAAAAATAAAGGCGTTTTAAAATATTTTGAAGAAGTTTTAGGTCAAAAAGTTATTGTTCCTGAAAACAGCCATTTGATGGGAGCAATCGGAGTAGCCGTGTTGGCTAGAAAAAATAAAACGGGGAAGAATTATACACTTAAATTAGATAATATTAAATTTAATACTAAGGCATTTGAATGTAATAGATGTCCTAATAACTGTGAACTTTTAAAAATATATAAGAATGAAAAAGTAGTTGATTCTTGGGGTAGTAAATGTGGAAAGTTTTAGAAAAATAAAAAAAACTATTTGACATATACACATAATTAGTGTATAAAATATATTAGCACGAGCAAAGGAGAAGTGAATTATGTCAAAAAAGTTAGTAATAGTGGAGTCACCTGGTAAAATAAAAAAACTGTCACAAATTTTAGGTAGTGATTATATTGTTATGTCCAGTAAAGGCCACGTAAGGGATTTATCTACTAGAGGTAAATTTGGTCTTGGTGTTGATGTTGATGATAATTTTAAGCCTGACTATAAATTTATTACTGGTAAAAAGAAAGTAGTAAATGAGTTAAAAAAAGAGTCCGAAAAGGTTGATAAAACTTATCTTGCAACCGACCCTGATCGTGAGGGAGAAGCTATCGCATGGCATTTATATGAAACTCTTGGTTTAAATGAAAATAATTATAATAGGGTTACTTTTAATGAAATAACTAAGTCTGCGGTTGAGCAAGGTTTTAAAAATGCTAAAAAAATTGATAAAGATTTTGTTAATAGTCAAGAGGCAAGGAGAATATTAGATCGGATAATTGGTTTTAGATTAAGTAAATTTATTCAAAATAAAACTGATGGTAAAAGTGCCGGAAGAGTTCAAAGCGTTTTATTAAAACTTATTGTTGATAGGGAAAGAGAAATAAATGCTTTTAAACCAGAAGAGTATTGGACTATTACGGCTTTATTTAAAGATTTTAAATCGGACTTATTTGGTTATAAGGACAAGAAAATTGAAATAAAAACTGAGCTTGAAGCAACTAAAATTTTAAATAGTCTTTCCAATTCTTTTGAAATAGAAGATGTATCAAAAAAACTTAAATCTAAGTCATCTAAGTTTCCATTTATTACTAGTACTATGCAACAAGAGGCATTTAATAAACTGCACTTTTCTTCAAAGAAAACTATGCAATTAGCACAAAAATTATATGAAGGTGTTGATTTAGCAAGCGACACTGTTGGTCTTATAACTTATATGCGTACAGATTCAACAAGGCTTTCTAATGATTTTATAAGTGAAGCGTTTAAGTTTATTGAAACAAAATATGGTAAAGAATACTTAGGAAGAGTAAAGGTTAATAAGAAAACTAAAAATGTTCAAGATGGACATGAGGCTATAAGACCAACTAGTTTGGAATATACTCCAGAAAGTGTAAAGCCATATTTGACTAATGATGAGTTTAAATTATATAGAATTATTTATTATAGAGCACTTGCTAGTTTAATGGCTGATGCCAAAATTGATGGAACAACAGTTATTTTAAATAATAATGATTATAAGTTTAAAGCAACAGGCCAAGTACAAGTATTTGATGGTTATTTAAAAGTTTATAAGGATTATGAAGATGTTAAAGATAATGTTTTACCTCCTTTTGATAGTTATAAATCAAAAATAATTGTATCTAATGAAATTATTAAGGAACAACACTTTACTAAACCACCTGCAAGGTATAATGAAGCATCTATCAATAAGGCAATGGAAGAACTTGGAATTGGAAGACCTGCAACTTATGCACAGTCAATTACTAATATTACAAGCCGTGGTTATGTAACTGTTATTGATAAAAAATTTGTACCAACTGACATTGCTATGGAAATTACTGATAGATTACAAGAATGTTTTAGTGATATTATAAGTATAACATATACTGCACAGATGGAAGAAAATTTAGATGAAATTGCGTCTGGCAAAAAAATATGGTACAAAGTTTTAGATAATTTTTATAAGGAATTTGAACCAAGACTTGAAGATGCTCTTGAAAAAATTCCTAAAAAAGAAGCTAAAAAAACAGGGGAAAAATGTCCTCTTTGTGGACACGATTTAGTTATTAGAAATGGTAGATATGGCAAATTTGTGGCTTGTTCTAACTTTCCAAGTTGTAAATATATAAAGCAAGAGCCAAGAGAAGATGCTGTCGTTTGTGATTGCCCAAAGTGTGATGGTCAAATTGTAGAAAAAAGAAGTAAAAGAGGTAAAACATTTTATGGATGTAATAATTATCCAAAATGTAAAACAGCCTATTGGGATAAACCAACAGGGGAAAAATGTCCTCTTTGTGGTTCTATGCTTTTAGAAAAAAAAGATAAAATTAAGTGTTCTAATTGTGACTATGTTAAGTAGTCGCTTTTTAAGTATAAAATAAAAATTTTATATATTATATTATTAAAAAAAGTGCTATAATGTTTTTGGTGATGAAAAATGGTTTTAGTAAGTGATTTTGATGAAACATTATATGATAAAAATTATAAAAACAATATAATGGCAGTCAATAATTTTGTAAAAAAAGGTAATACTTTTGTTATCGCAACAGGAAGAAGCCTTAAACAATTACAAAAGGATTTAGATGAAAATTTAAATTTCTCTTATATTATTTGTAGTAATGGTTCAATGATTTTTGATAAATATTTTAATTTAATTTATAGACAAAATATAGGAAATGAAATATGCCACCATATATTTGATATGCTTAAACAATCAGTTTATGTTGGTAACCCTTTGGTTGATTTAGGTTATACCACTACAAAAGAAAATAAAAGTGATGTAAGTTCTATTCAAGCTCGTATTATTGATATGAATGGGGCAAATATTTTAAAAGAAGAGATATTAAAAAAATATTCTAATGCGAATGCTTCTTTTTCTAAATCATCTATTGTGTTTACTGATAAAAATGTAAGTAAAGGTAATTCACTTAAAGTACTTGGTAAAATAATAGGTGAAAAACCACGGCGTATGTATGTAATTGGTGATAATTTAAATGATATTGAAATGTGCAAAATCGGAATTGGCATTGCGATGGAAAGTGGCATGGATGAATTAAAGAAAGTATGTAAAAAGGTTGTTAAAAATGTAGAAGAACTTATTGATATTATATAAGTTCTTTTGTATTATAATTATTTTTTAATGCATACTAATACTGGTGAAGAAAAATGAAAAAAATTTTAGTAACAGGTGCTAGAAGCGGTATTATAAATAAAGTATGTGATGAGCTTTTAAATAAAGATTATTTTTTATATATTACAGTTCATACTAAAAGTCAACTTGAAAGTATTCAAAAAAAGTATAAAAATAATGAGAATGTTAAGTGTTTTAAATTAGATGTAACTGATGAAGAAGATATTAAATTATTAGATAAACTTGATATTGATATTTTAATAAGTAATGCGGCAATTGCGGAAAGTGGTTCTATATGTGAAATAGACATGAATAAGGTTAGAAATAATTTTGAGGTAAATGTTTTTTCAAATTTTATAGTTTTGCAAAAGGTAATTAAAAAGATGATCAAAAAGAAAAAGGGTAAAATAATTATAATGGCATCTCTTGCTGGTGTTTTACCAGTCCCTTTTTTAGGCCCATATTGTGCTAGTAAGGCAAGTATTATAAAGCTTACTGAGTGCTTGAAATTGGAATTAAAATTAACTAGTGCTGATATTGATATATGCTTAATTGAACCAGGACTTTATAGAACAGGTTTTAATAAACTTGCTTTTGATAAAAAATATGAATGGATGAGTATTAAAAGCTTTTTTAAAAATGAACTTGAACTTATAAGAAAAAGTGAAAATATTTTTTTAAAACTATTAGGAAGGAAAAAATTAAATTCTATTGTAAAACAAATAGTAAAAGCACTAGAAAGTGATAATCCAAAGTTTATATATAAAGCACCGTTTTTTCAAAGTTTATTTGTAAAATTATATAGTCTAATTCGTTAAATTTTGACTTTTTTTAATTTTGGTATATAATATATTTTATAAAAAGGAGAGATTTATATGAAAAATAAGAAAAATGATGATAAATTAACACTTTTAATGCAAGATTATAGAATGATGATTGAAAATCAAGTTAAAAATCCAAGTGTAGTAGAGCCTATTGTTGAATATTTTTCATATCATACACTTGAAGAGTTAGAAGAAATAGAAAAAATTTATACGCAAAACAAAATACTTTGTTTAACTCAAAAACAACATTTAGGTTCTTATACAATTTCTATGCAAGATCCACTTGACATAGAATATATATTAAACGCAATAAGAAGTGTTATTTTAACTAGATATGCAAACTTAGTAGGTGCGAATATTAAAACAATAGAAGTACTAAAACCTTTATTTGAAGAAAAAACTGATTATAGTAAAATGGCCCACCAAGAACTTGAAGACATTTTAAAAGATGCTAGTAAAAATAGAATTAAAAGTATTACTCATTGGATAACGTTTGGTGGAATGTGGGCAAGTGATGAAGAATATAATCGTTTTTGTGATAGTTGTACTGAACTTAATATTGTTAATGAAGAGATTAAAAAAAGAAATAGTAAAAAATTAGTAATACACTAAACATTTTTATAATATAATCTTTATACTGTTATCACAAAAAAAATTTTGAAAAAACAAAAAAGTGTGCTATAATTTAAGTACATAAAAGTTTTGATTAGGAAATAGTATTAAAAGTAATTATTTAAAGAGAGTTAGTGTTTGGTGGAAACTAATAATAATCTTTTAAGAATTCACCCTATGAACTGCTTATAGCCGGTAACGCGTTATAGTTTTTAAGAAATAAGTGTATGCTTATAAATTAAGGTGGTACCACGTTTAATACGTCCTTATACTAGGACGTTTTTATTTTGGAAAGGATGATTATTATGGAGAAAATATTAAATGATTTAAAAAAAGATTTAAACGTAAATACAATAAATGAACTTGTTGAAATAAAGGCTCATTATCTTGGAAAAAAAGGAATAATAAATGAACAGGCAAAAACTATAAAAGATTTACCAAGTGAAGAAAAAAAGAGTTTTGGTTCTAAATTAAATGAACTAAAAAAAGATGCCACCCTTTTAATTGAAGAAAAGCGAAAAGAAATTGAAACAAATATTTTAAATAAAAAATTAGAAAGTGAAACAATTGACATTTCATTGCCTAGTGTAAATATTCCAGTAGGAAGTGCCCACATAACTGAAAAAATAATTGAAGAAATAGAAGAAATTTTAATGTCAATGGGTTATGATGTAGTTGATGGACCCGAAATAGAAAAAGATGAATACAATTTTGAAATGTTAAACTTACCAAAGGGACATCCTGCAAGAGATGCACAAGACACATTTTATGTAAAAGATGAAGAATTGCTTTTGCGTAGTCAAACATCCCCTGTACAAATAAGAACTATGCTTGAAGGAAAAGGTGAAAAACCTATTAGAATGATTTGCCCAGGTAAAACTTATAGAAGAGATAATGACGATGCTACACATTCACATCAATTTATGCAAATAGAAGGATTGCTCGTTGATAAAAACGTTAGTTTATCAGATTTAAAAGGAACATTTGATATAATTGCTAAAAAACTATTTGGTGAAAAATGTCAAACAAGATTTAGACCTAGTTATTACCCATTTACTGAGCCATCAGTTGAAATGGATATAACTTGTCACAGTTGTAAAGGAAAGGGTTGTAGTATTTGTAAAAATACTGGATTTATTACTGTATCAGGTGCTGGTATGGTACATCCTAATGTACTTAAAAACTGTGGCTATGATCCAAAACAGTGGCAAGGATTTGCCTTTGGGTTTGGTGCAGAACGTCTAGCAATGATAAAATATGGTATAGATGATTTAAGAGTTTTATATACAAATGATTTAAGAGAAATAAAAACATTTGATAGAAAGGAAGCGGAATAATGATTAGTTTAGAATGGGTAAAAGACTATATCGACATAAGTGATGAAGATTTAAACGCACTTGCGGTAAAAATAACAAAAGCCGGAATAAACATTGAAAAAGTAATTACTAATCATATTGACAATTTAGTAGTAGGACAGGTAGTAGAATGCACTATGCACCCTGATTCAGATCATCTTCATGTGTGCAAGGTAGATACTGGAGAAATTCATCAAATAGTATGTGGAGCGTCTAATGTAAGAAAAGGATTAAAAGTAATAACCGCATTACCAGGTGCTATATTACCAGGCAATTTTGAAATTAAAAAAAGCAAAATAAGGGGAGTAGAATCTAATGGAATGCTTTGTGCATTATATGAACTTGGCCTTGAAGAGAAAACTAAAGAAAATTACAGTAAAGGAATTGCCGAATTGGATGAAAATGCCAAAATAGGAGTAGATGCTTTAAAATACCTAGGACTGGAAGATACTTTATATGAACTTGATGTTCACAAACACCGTAATAATGACTGCTATTATCACATTGGATTTGCTTATGAAATCGCATCAATTTTAAATAAAAAAGTAACTTTACCAAGTTTAGAAATACACGAAATAAAAGATAATATAAAAAACCATTTTAATTTAAAAGTAGAAACAAAAAAATGTCCTTATTATCTTGCAAAAATGGTTACGGATGTAAAAATAAAAGAAAGCCCTGATTTTATTAAAAGAAGATTAAAAGCGTATGGAATGCGTAGTATCAATAATGTTGTTGATATTTCAAACTATGTTATGTTAGAATTTGGACAACCTCTTCATTTCTTTGACAAAGATAGTCTAGGAGATAATATTTTAGTAAGAGATGCTAAAAAAGGTGAAACCGTTAAAACATTAGATGGTATAGATAGAGTATTAACTAATGATGATATTGTTATAACCAATGGAAATAAACCTGTTTGTATTGCTGGTGTAATGGGTGGTGAAAATACAGAGGTAGAAAATACTACTAAAACAATTCTTATTGAAAGTGCAATATTTGACAGTGTAAGTATTAGAAATACTGCAAGTAGACTTAATTTAAGGAGTGAAGCTTCAATCAGATATGGTAAAGGGTTAAGCTATGAATATACCAATATGGCTATTTTAAGAGCGTGTCATTTACTTGAAAAGTATGCAGATGCGAAAACATTATCAGGTATAATAACTTATGATAATATTGATAAAACTCCAAAAATGGTATCTTTTAAAAAAGAAGAAGTTAACTCTCTTTTAGGCATAACTATTTCAGAAGAAGACATGAAAAAAGAATTAAATAGATTAGATTTTCCGTTTGAATATAATAATGGTGTATTTACAGTTACAATTCCAAACAGAAGATTAGATATTGAAAACAATGTTAATGATATTGCTGAAGAAATAGGAAGACTTTATGGTTATCATAATTTAGTTT
>CAYXTH010000024.1:0-10944 GCA_964468025.1 uncultured Muribaculaceae bacterium
TTCTTCCAATAAAATCTTATTAAAATCATCTTTAAAACTCTTATAATTAAGTCCATTACAAGGGTCAAATATAATAACCAAATCCTTACTATTATATTTTTGTTTAACTGCCTTAATAGTTGCTTTTATTTCAATAGGATAAAAAGCATTATCATCAATAACAACATTATTACCTACTTCATAAGTAACAAATCTTCTTTTTGGTTGTACGTAAGTTTTTAATGCCTTTGATACATTTTGAGCCTCATATCTTTCGTAGTAGCATACACTAATTACAGAAAGTGCATCTAATAATTGATGTTTACCAAATAAAGGAAGAGAAAAATGGCCATAATAATTACCTTCCGCAAATACATCAAAAGTAGTGCCACCTTCATTATATTCTACATTTTTTGCAACTATATCATTATCTTCATCAGTACCATAGTAAAATATTGGTTTAGAAGTTTTTAAACTATGTGTATACGAATTATCTCCACAAGCAATAACCATCTTTTCTGTATTATTCGCATATTTTTCATAAGTTAAAATAACATCATTGATATCTTCAAAATAATTGTCATTTTTAAAATCAATACTAGTTATAATCGCATAATAAGAAACATACTTTATAAAACTTTTATTATAATCCGCCGCCTCTATAACAAACTTTTTATTATCACGGCTTGCATATCCACTACCATCACCTATTAAATAATTAATGCTGCCTAGATTATTAAGAACGTGGGTCATCATCGCACTAGTAGTTGTTTTACCATAACTACCCGCAATAGTAATCGTTTGAAACATCTTAGTAAGTTTACACACAATATCTTGATATGAATAAATATGATAACCAAGTGTAGTTGCCTTTTCAACCTCTTCATTACTAGTGATTTCTTCTGATTTAACAATAAACATACCCGGTTTTATATTATCCTTATTAAAATTAGATAACTTAATACCGCTTTTCTTTAACTTATCAACTGTAAAATACTCAAAACTAGAAAGACTACCGGATACGTCAAAACCAAGACCCACTAAAATAACCGCAAGTGCACTCATCTTTTCATTCTCAATTCCTATAAAATGATACATAAAATTCCCCCTAACTTATAAATGTAATTAAATATGGTCCTAAAATTAAAATCATAATTAAAGGAACAATAAATATAACAGAAATAATACTAACCTTATTTGGTATCTTATTAATTCTACCTTTAATATCTAATATTTGTTTTTCTCTTAAAAAATCAATTTGATTATACATAGTTTCCAATATACTATTTCCAAACTGGCTTGCTCCTGTAATATTTAAAATAATATTATTAACCGTTTCTGATGGCATCCTTTTTTTAATATCATTTAAAGCTTCCATTAAACTTTTACCAAAATCAATTTCAAACAAAGCTTTTTTAAACTCATCACTTATTTCATTATCAACATTATCACAAGTAACTCTAAGTGATTGTTCAAGATTGCGTCCTGACTTTAAAGTAAGCGTTAAAATTTCAAAAAAATTTAATGCTTGTCTATCTAATTTAGCAATTCTTTTCTTTAATGGAGCTGTAATTAAAAGATAGTAAAATAAATAATAATAAATAATTGATACAAATGGTGCATAAACATAACCATTTTTAAAAAGCAAAAGCGTTATAAAGAATACTAAAATGGTTGTAATTACTCTAAGGTTTAAAAAATCACTTGCACTCATTTTAGTGTCATTGCCAAGACAGTTAATTTTCCTTGTAATCTCTTTTATAGTTTCTTCCTTATAAAGTTTATTTATAAGTTTATTTTGACCCATTATATCACCACTTTCATTATTTTCCTAACAACTAAAGCAAATACAATATAATATATAATCATACATATTAGTAAGAATATACCTATGTGTGTATTTATAAAAGGAGAAAAATAACCTGGACTAATTAAGTTTATAACAAGAACAAAGAAAAATGGAATGGCAAGCAAAACATATACAATTATTTTACTACTGCCAGTAAGTGAATTAAGTTCAAGTCTTAACTTTTTCTTATTAAACATAGTTTTTTCAATAGAAGAAAATACTTCTACAATGTTACCACCTGTTTTATTTAAAACAGTTAAAGATGCGGTTAAATAACTAACTTCTTCAATTTTTACTCTTTCATAAAACCTTTTAAATATAACATCTATTTCAAGGCCATAAGAAAGCTCTAAATTCATTTTTTTAAACTCTTCAGCAATAACCCCGTCAAGTTCTCTTCCAACAATATCAATTGCCTGTGTAATATTTCTTCCAGCTTTAAAGGCATTATTCATTATAATAATTGCAGATAATAAGTCATTTTCAATAGTTTTTCTATACACTTTATATTTTGTAAAATACAAAATATCTGGTATGAAAAATCCAACTAACAAAGGAAGCCCTATTTCATATAATGGCATTATTTTAACTTGTATAATATTTGCGATAAAAGCAACTATTAAGAGTCCAAAAGATGATAATATTTTAAATGATACTATTTCCATACCACTTTTATGATTATCAGTAACAGCTGTATATTTATCAAACCTTTTCGCATATTTTTGAATAAAAACTGATTTTTCTATTATACTAGATAATTTTTGATTTATTTTTTTGTATTTATCAAAAAACATTTCTGAAAAAGACGAACTTTTGGCAATTTTCGGAGATAATGTATATTCTTCAATTCTTTTTTCGAGTTTTAAAGTTTTTTTAAACCTTAAAGCAATAAGTAAAATAATAAGTAAACATATTATTAAAAAGCTTTGAATGATAATTAAGGTACTATCATAAGTAACAGTTAAATCTACATTTTTAATAGTTTTATTACCAGCACTATCTACCGCAGTATAAGTGATGGTTTGATGTCCTATTTTATTTAAATTAACATCACTAACATTTACGGTAACATTTTTATCATAATTGTCAGTAGCAACAACATTTTCTAAATGTCCACCCTTTTGTATACTTAAAGTATCGGGAACATTTATAATAGGTGCATCTTTGTCTATAATATAATTACCACTTTTTACCGTAGTTAAATTATTTGTTTCATCATACATATTAAGCCATATTTGATAATTACCTGTTTCATTTAAAGTAATTGTTTCTGGTACACTTATATTTTTTTTGAAAAACAAAATACCATCTTTATAAATAAAGTATGTACTATTACTAGTAGGCGTAATAGTAACACTAATATCTTGATTTGTTGGAACATCTACACTATATATACTAAAATTACTATTTCCACCCACTTTTTTCACCTCTATTCAAACATATCTGATAAATCGTCAAGACCTTTTGATTTTATACGTTCATATACTTTTGGAGTATATTTATGTAGTAAAAATTCTCCCATAACATCCCCATTATCTAATATACCTGTTTGACGATATTTAAATATTTCTTTTTGTTTTATTTCTCCATTTGTAATACCTGTTATTTCGGTAATACTTGTTACTCTTCTTTTACCATCAGGAAGTCTTTGCATTTGAACAACAATATCAATAGCGTTTTCTATATATTCTCTAATTGCGGTTACTGGTATTTCAATACCATTCATTAAAACCATTGTTTCAAGTCTGTTTAAAGCATCTTCAGGACCATTAGCATGCATTGTTGTCATGCTTCCATCGTGTCCAGTATTCATAGCTTGAAGCATATCAAATGCCTCTTTACCACGAACTTCACCAACTATTATTCTGTCAGGTCTCATTCTAAGGGAGTTTATTACTAGATCGCGAATAGTTACACTACCTGTTCCCTCATACCCTTCATTTCTTGTTTCAAGTGATACAACATGTGATTGATGTAGTTTTAGTTCAGCGGCATCTTCAATAGTTATAATACGTTCATCTTCATGACAAAAGGAAGATAATACATTTAATAAAGTTGTTTTACCACTACCAGTTCCACCTACTACTAAAATATTTAGTTTAGCGTGAACGCAAGCTTCTAGGAATCTTGCCATATAAGGAGTTAATGTACCTGTTCTTAAAAAATCTTCAATATTTGCAAGTTCTGGTTTAAATTTTCTTATAGTAAGTACTGGTGATGTTGTTGAAAGTGGTGGCAATACTGCATTTAACCTTGAACCATCCTCAAGTCTTGCATCTACCATAGGATGAGCAATATCAATTGTTCTTCCAAGTGGCTGTATAAGTCTTTGAATTACTCTAACAATATGTTCATCATTTACAAAACTAACACTTTCATCTTTTACAATATGACCATTAAATTCAATATATATTTTATCTTTACCATTTACCATTATTTCAGTAAGATCTTCATCTTTTAAAAGTTCAGTAAGTGGTCCATACCCATTTATTTCATTATCTATTAAATTATAAATATAGTTTCTTTCAGTAAGGGTAAGGTCATAGCCAAAAATTATTTCATCAATTTGTTTTTTTACAAAAGAATCCATAGTATCATGAGTCTTTATATCATTATCTATTAAACTTTGAATTATTTCATTTCTTAGTTTTTCAAGTAAAACTTTATTTGGAAATGCATCATAGTCATTTATTTCTTTATTTATTTTTTTATCAGTATCTACTGCGAATTCTTCAATAAATTTTTTTGCCATTTTATCACCTACTTAAATCATCTACAATTTTAGGAATTATTATTTTATTATCTATTACCGGTATTTTGCCATCTATAATTTGTTTTTCAATTGTTTTATTATATAGTTTTTTTGGTATGACATAATCAGGATCTACGCCTATTATACTTCTTATATCATATTTATTGTAAGAAGATATACTTATAGGTGTATTTAATATTATTTTATAATTTGTTTTTTCCATATCTTTAAATATAGATATCATTGTTTTCATATTTTTGATATCCATTATATCACCTGTCATTACATATAATATATATTCACTTAAATCCATACTAACAAGTTTTACTAAATCGGTAGTATGATTAGTATCGATTAAAATATAATCATATAAATGAATAAGTTTTTTTATAATTAAGTCAATATATTTTACGTCTATTTTACCAACACTTCTAGGATCTCTAGGTGCAGGTAATACATCAATATTTTCATCATATTTTTTTATATAATCTTCTACTTGTTTATAAGTATTTGACATTAAATCTGCAACAAAATTAAATATATTTACTCCTGCATCTACTTTAAGCATAGTTGCAATACATCCAGTGTATAAATCCAAATCCATTATTAAGACTTTTTTATTTCTTGTTTTTAATTCACCTGCAATATTTAAAAGGATTGTACTTTTTCCAGTACCACCTTTAACGGATGTTACTGTAATTATTTTAGCGTTTTTTAATGCCATAAGTCACCTTCTTTTTTAATAATTATGTTTTCATTTTCTTTATAACCAATAAAACTAATACTTATCTCATAATCCTTTATAAAGTTGCCACTTATTTTATCAGTTACTTTTATTTTTAAAGTATTATTTTCTTTTGTTATTTCTTTATTACCACCAATGTTTTTATCTAATAGTATTTTTATTTCATCTTCATTTAAATCCTTTTTTAGGGAATATCTAATAGTATCTTTTATTTCATTTGTGTAATTGTTTTTTTGTACTAAGTAGTTTCCTATATCAAATACTATACCAATTAAAAGTACAAGTATAGGTATTAGTAAAACAAACATTACAAGTGCTTGTCCCTTATTGTTCATTTATTTCCTTATACATAGTTTTAGATACTATTATTTTATAGTTTTTTCCAAGTACATTAGATAATATTGGGGCATTTATTGGTACTTGTTTTTCTAAAGATATCGTTATAAAATTATTATTTTCGTTTTCACTAAATTTAGCATCTTCTTTTGCGGCATAAGCAAGTAGTTTTTCTTTTTCCCCGTTTTCATATAACTCACTTACCACTGATAAATCATTTGATAAGTCATACTTTTTTATAAATATATTTCCTACATCAACAAGTGATATAAATATAAGTAAAAGTACTGGTACAACTAAAATAAATTCAACTAGTGCCTGTCCCTTATTATTCATTTTATCACGCTACCTATCATAATTAATTATACACTATTTTTATATGAATAACAATATTTTTTTTGGATTTAAAAAGGTAACACTTTACATACGTGTTACCTAGTAAATTTCATTGTATATTTCCAAATTATTTTTTGTTTATATTTAAGTTAAATATTTTTAATATATGTAGTTTTTATGATATATACAAAATCTATAACACCATATCGTATATAAACATAATTGCAAACTTTAATATAATTATTTTTTCAACGTTTTCACTAAATTTTGTTGTGGTAAGATTTTAATATATTGTTCTTCTAACGCTAAAATGCTATACTTATACCTACTATATGCCTTATCATAGTTTTCCTGTTCAATTTGTTCAACACAATAATTAACTACATTATCATAAATATAGTTATAAACAATATCAGGGTTTTCTTCTTTGTTAATAATCTCGACAATAATTGGTGTAACCTCATAATAATGTTCTATATTCTCTTTTGATACAAAATTATCTCTAAACCACCTTAACACAGTTAATTCATAACAATTGTCATCAAAATTTTCTCGAAGATATTTCATACAAGCTGTAGTCAAATAACAACTAATGTCAGTTGTTTCTTTTGGTTCATTTGTTGTATCAACAATATTTCCTTTTCCTGTATTACTATCCCAGTTAATATGGATTGAATTGTGTTTTCCTTTTGGATCTTTTGTATAAATATCTATATGTTCTTTGCCCCTTTTGTCAGTATGGACTTTTATTTTTTTACCTTCCATTATAATTTTCTCCTAACATTTCAGCTTTCCAATATCTTTCCAACTCGTCAAAATCATATAACAGTCTCTCCGCATAATTTTCTTCAACTGATTCAGTTTCTATATATTGTGCAAAAAAATCCGTAATTTCTAGATCCAAATCCTCTAATGTTTTTGGGCTAATCTTTTTTAATGTTTTATATTCTTTATAACTATCATACCATTTAATAATTTCAGTTTTAACTATATTTAATTGTTTCTTATTTTTATAAAAATCATTATTTAATATAGTATCTATATTACTTATAATCCCATCAAAATATGAATTCACATCTCTTTCCATAGTTATTCTCTCCTCAAATATATTGTATCATAAAAAAATATATTTTTATTAAAATAGCAACTGTTTTTTATATAAAAAACATTCCATAATAGAATGTTAATTATTTATTTGTTTTGCTACTTCTTCGGCAAAGTTTTCTTCTTTCTTCTTCATGCCTTCGCCTACTTCAAAACGATACATTGCCTTAATAGTTCCTCCATTGTTTTTAACAAATGTTTTTACATTTACATCACCATCTTTAACAAATGGTTGTTCTTCAAGACAAATTTCTTTATAAAATTTATTTAATCTTCCATTTACCATTTTTTCAGCAATTTCAGCAGGTTTTCCTTCGTTCATTGCTTGCTCTTTTAATACTTCCTTTTCTTTTGAAACTTCTTCTTCTGGTACATCTTCTATTTTAATGTAATTTGGTCTCATAGCAGCAGCGTGCATTGCAACATCTTTTGCAGTTTCAGTATTTGTACCATCAGTTACAATTAAAACAGCAATTTTTCCACCCATATGAATGTAGTCACCAAATGATTCATTATCAGTTTTAGTAACTCTTGCGAATCTTCTTAAAGAAAGTTTTTCACCTATTTTTGCAGTTTTTTGAGTAATTAAATTTTCAATTGTACCTTCTTCAGTTTCCAACTTTAATGCATCTTCTAGTGTAGTTGCATCGCTTTTAATAAGTGTTTCTAAAAGACTTTTAACAAGTGATTTAAACTCTTCATTTTTAGCAACAAAATCAGTTTCAGAGTTTACCTCTAAAATAACCGCATTATTACCATCAATTAAAATAGCAGCAGTCCCTTCAGCCGCAATTCTATCGGCTTTTTTAGCGGCTTTGGAAATTCCTTTTTCTCTAAGCCAATCAATTGATGCATTAATATCTCCATTATTGGCTTCAAGTGCTTTTTTACAATCCATCATTCCAGCACCAGTTTTTTCTCTTAATTCTTTTACTTCTTTTGCACTTATCATATTCTTCCCTCTTTCCATATTTATATAAATAAAAGGTGAAAAATCACCTTACTTTAAAACTTCAATAAGTTCAGCTTTTTTCATTGATGTATAACCTTTAATACCTTTTGCTTTTACAAGTTCACGAAGTTCAGCAACAGTTTTGCTTGATAAATCAGTGGCTTTTTTAACTTCTTTTTTAGGTTCTTTTACTGATTTTTCTTCAGTTTTAACTTCTTTTTTAGGTTCTTTTACTGATTTTTCTTCAGTTTTAACTTCTTTTTTAGCTTCTTTTACTGATTTCTCTTCGGCTTTAACTTCTTTTTTAGGTTTATCTTTTTTATCTGCTTTTTCAAATGATTTTTTATTTTTTTTATCAAAGCGTGGTTTTCTATCTTCCTTTTTCTTAACAGTTTCTAAT
Source organism: uncultured Muribaculaceae bacterium (assembly GCA_964468025.1). Lineage (GTDB taxonomy): Bacteria > Bacillota_I > Bacilli_A > RF39 > UBA660 > Coprosoma. The sequence continues at coordinate 8,454 of CAYXTH010000024.1, forward strand.
GCTTTTTTCATAATATCATTATCATCTTTATGACCACCATTAGTATAATCAACGATTTTTCCACCATTGGCTTCTGCGATTGCGTTTGCCATTACACCGATAATTAGTTTAACGGCTCTAATAGCATCATCATTACCTGGAATTACATAATCAACCATATCTGGATCACAGTTTGTGTCTACAATACCAAATACTGGAATATTTAATTTTCTTGCTTCTCTAATTGCGATTTCTTCCTTAGTAGGATCTACAATAAATAAAGCAGCAGGTAACTTATTCATATCTCTAATACCACATAATAAGCTATTTAATTTATCATATTCCTTTTTAATTCCAATAACTTCTTTTTTAGGTAAAACTTCAAATAAACCGTTCTTTTCCATTTTTTCAATTTCTTCTAAACGTTTTACTCTTCTTCTAATTGTTCTAAAATTAGTTAAAGTTCCACCAAGCCATCTAGTATTTACATAATAAGACTCACTTCTAATTGCTTCTTCCTTTGTTGCTTCACTAGCTTGTTTTCTTGTACCTACAAAAAGTACTTTACCACCATTTGCCGCGATTTCTTTTAAAGCAGCATATGCTTCTTCAATTTTCTTTGCAGTTTTTTGCAAGTCTATAATATAAATATCATCTCTTGCAGTAAAAATATATTCTTTCATTTTAGGGTTCCATCTTTTAGTCTGATGACCAAAATGAACACCAGCTTCTAATAAGTAGTTCATTGATACTACTGACATCTTTCATTCCTCCTTTTGTTATTTCTTCTGAACATTTCTAAATTATACCACCCATAAGGCACTAGGTATAAAAATTCATATTCATGTTTTTTAAAAAAGCCAATAATATTATATCACAATTATATGAATATACAAGGCTTTTTATATTTTTTTTAAATAAACTAATTAAGTTTTTCTTTAATAATAGAACTTGCTTTTGCCATATCATACTTACCCTTTAATTTAGGGGATATTTCTTTCATAATTTTTCCCATATCCTTATTAGACAAAGGTTTTACTTTATCAAATGCTTCTTCTATTATTTCAAAAGCTTCATCATCAGTAAGTTGTACGGGAAGGTATGTATTTAAAATGTTTATTTCACTTTGTGTCTTACTAATTAAATCTTCTCTATCTGCTTTTTTAAACTCTGTTATACTATCATTTCTTGATTTAATTTGTTTAACAACCACACCAAGTATTTCATCATCAGTAAGTTCTCTTTTCTTATCAAGTTCTTCCATTTGAATAGCACCTTTAAGCATTCTAATAACTGATAGTTTTTCCTTTTCTTTATTTTTCATCGCATTTTTTAAATCTTCTAATATTTGGTTTTTCATAAAATAACCTACCTTTCAAAAAAAGACATAAAGTCTTTAATAATTTTCACGTCTTTGACGTCTTTCACGGCGACGAGTATTTTTAATGCCCTCTTTTTTAGCATTTCTTCTTTTAACGCCTGGTTTTAAATATCCGTCTTGTTTCTCTCTTAATTTTGCTAGGGAGCCATCTTTACTATTTGAAGTTTTTAAATTTCTAAGTGCGCCTTCGATATTTCCATTACGTACTATTACCTTTGTTGCCATATAAACATACCTCCCTTCTTAATTTATATCTATTATAGCACCTTAAGCCGTTATTTTCAAGTAAAACACAAGAAAAAAGGTGAATAATCACCTTATAATGTACAAGTAGTTTTAGTTATTGCTCTCCTAATGGCGTTTCCAACGGCTTGTCCTATTTCAAATAACAAGCCAGCCCCTTTTACAATTGCGTTAATCATAGTAGCACTAAGACTTCCACCTGTTACTTTGAGTAACTCTTCTTTATTTAATTTTATCTGCATTTTAAAGGCCTAAAAAATCCATCTACCGCACCTATTATAAAGGTTGCCACACCGCCTAGGGCCACATATAAACTAAAACCATCTCCGCCAGTTACTTGTAATAATTCTTTTCTACTTAAAATATTACCCCTCCTTTTTTTCATCAAGTATTACTTCTCCTTTTGAAATTACTATAAATCTGTCAAATAAATCTAAATTATCAAGTCTATGTGAAACAAACAAAACAGTTTTATTTGGAAATTTTTTAATTATATTTTTAATTATTTTTCTTTCCATACAAATATCAAGCATACTAAGTCCTTCATCGATTAAAAGAACATTAAAATTTTGAAGGGCACGTGCTAGAAATAAACGCTGTTTTTGTCCCCCTGATAAATTAAATCCATTTTCTTCTAAAATACTATAAACTCCAAGTGGAGATGTAAAATCTATTTCACTTATTTTAAGAGAATGTTTATAGTTATTACCCCTTAATGTTAAATTATCATATATTGTACCAGTAAATAATATTTCATTTTGACCAACATATACAATATAGTCATTAATACATTTATTATCAAGTGAATTTATATCAATATCATCTATCTTAACAGTACCACTGGCTTTTATAAACTTTTTTATAACTTTAAGAAGTGTGCTTTTACCA
>CAYXTH010000025.1:0-10847 GCA_964468025.1 uncultured Muribaculaceae bacterium
GCAGAAGGACTTCTTGATGATGAAGATGCTTTAAAATCGGCATCTAAAATTCAAAAAGGTAAATTTGATTTAGAAGACTTTTTAGTGCAACTTAACCAAGTAAAAAAGCTAGGACCACTTGAAAATATTTTAAAAATGCTTCCAGGTGCGAAGAAGATGGGACTTAATAATGTTAATATTGACCCTAAACAAATGGCTCATATAGAAGCAATTGTTCTTTCAATGACTAAGGAAGAAAGAAGACACCCTGAAATTTTAAAAGCAAGCCGTAAAAAAAGAATCGCAAAAGGTAGTGGAAGAACGGTTGAAGAAGTTAATAGACTTTTAAAACAGTTTGATCAAATGAAACAAATGATGAAACAAATTAATAAAGGAAATTTTAAATTACCATTTTAAATGAAAATATATTATAAAAAGCCCTTTAATTGGGTTTCTTTGCTTGCTTTTTTTGAAAAACGTGCGATTAAAGGTGTAGAAAAAGTAGAAGGTAATAAGTATTATAGAACAGTTTCTATAAATAATAAAAATGGTTATATAGTAGTAGGTAATAATGATGGATTTATTGATTTGTATATATCTAATGATTTAAACTGCTATAGTAAGTTAATAGTGGACAAAGTTAAGTATATGTTTGATTTAGATTGTAATCCTGATAAGGTTTATGATACATTAAAAAATATAAATGATATTATTCCAGGGGGGGTTATAAAAGGTACGCGAGTTCCAGGGTGTTTTGATGCTTTTGAAACTTCTGTAAGAGCGGTTGTTGGACAACTTATAAGTGTAGAAAAATCTATCTTAATATTAGAGAAACTTACTAAAAAGTATGGTACTAAAATTAAAACTGATGTTGGCCTTGATTATGTTTTTCCTACAAGTGATGTTTTTTGTAATATTACAAATATTTATGATGAACTTTGCCCGTTTAAACTTACAAGAACAAAAGTAGATGCGATTATCGGTCTTTCTAATTTGTTTAATAAACCATTTAATAAAGAAGATATGCTTAAAATAAAGGGTGTTGGCAGTTGGACTGTAAACTATATAAGCATGAGAGCATTTAAAGATTATGATGTGTTTTTAGATACTGATTATGTTGTTAAAAAAGTGTTAAAAGGTTATAACATAGATAATTCCTTATATAGCCCATATCGTTCATATTTAACGATTGGTTTATGGCACGTCAAGTAATGTATAAAAAATGTTGCTTTTTTTTAAATTTTGGTATATTATCTTATATATTGAGGAGTGATTATGTGAAAGCAGTAATAGTACAAAATGTAAAAGAAGCTTATAATATAAAAGAAGTAGTAGACGCTTATATTTTACCTATTAAAGATTTTAGTATAAATTATGAAAATACGTTTACACTAGAAGATATAGAAGAAGTAATTAGTTTAAAAAAAGATACTTTTGTAATGGTAAATAAGAATATACATAATAGTGAGTTAGAAGATTTAAAAAAATTGCTTTTAAAGTTAAATGAGTTTGATATAAAAGGTGTTTTTTTCTATGATACAGCAGTACTTACTTTAAGAAAAAAATTAGGGTTAAAATTTGATTTAGTATGGAGTCAGGAACATCTTACTACAAACTTTAAAACTATAAATTTTTGGTATGATATGGGGGCAAAATATACTTATCTTTCTTCTGAACTTAATAGAAAAGAAATAGAAGAAATAATAAAAAAATCCAAAGCAAAATTATTTATAAATGTATTTGGTTATCTTCCAATGTTTACATCAAGAAGACATTTAGTAAAAAATTATTTAAATAGTTTTAATATAAAAGATGGTAACAAAGACAAAGTATTGTATAAGGAAGAAAAAAAATATAAAATTATTGATACTAAAAATGGTACAACGGTTTATTCAAACTATATATTAAATATAAAAGAAAAAATAAATTTGGTGTATCTTGTATATAATTCATATAAAGTAGATAATATAAAAGAGATACTTACAAATAATACCTATGAAGAAGAGTTAGGATTTTTAGATAAAGAAGTGATTTATAAGGTGAAAGAAAAATGAGAAAACCCGAGTTATTAGCGCCCGCTGGTGATTTAGAAAGACTTGAAATTGCACTTTTATATGGTGCAGATGCGGTATATATTGGTGGAGAATTTAGTTTGCGCGCAAATGCCAGCAATTTTAAAATAGAAGAAATAAAACAGGGGGTAGAATATGCCCATAAGATGAATAAAAAAGTATATGTAACTGTTAATATCGCACTTCATAATGAAGAGGCAGAGAAAGTATTTGACTATATAAACGCGTTAGATAAAATAAATGTTGATGCGATTATTGTAAGTGATCCTAGTATACTTATCTTTGCGAAAGAAAATACATCACTTGATGTTCATATATCAACGCAAGCGTCTAGTCTTAATAAGGAAACGGTTAATTTTTGGTATAGTTTAGGGGCAAATCGTGTAGTACTCGCAAGAGAATGCACTAAGGAAGAAATTAAAGATATAAAAGAAAATACTAAGGCTGAGCTTGAAGTATTTATTCACGGTGCAATGTGTGCGTCTTATAGTGGCAGGTGTGTTCTTTCTAATTATTTAACAAATAGAGATTCAAATAGAGGTGGATGTAGTCAAATATGTAGATGGGATTTTGATTTATTAGAGGAAAATAATCATTTAAAAGGAGATAAACCATTTACTTTTTGTACAAAAGATTTATCACTTGCTGAGTATATTCCTGATTTAATGGAAATTGGTGTAGATAGTCTTAAAATAGAGGGAAGAATGCGTTCTAGTTATTATATCGCAACTATTGTAAAAGTTTATAGAAAAATAATTGATGAATATTATCACAAAAGAGATAAATATGAATATAATTTAAAAGACAAAGAAACTCTTAAAAGATGTGCGAATAGGGATAATATACCGCAGTTTTTTAATGGTGTCTTTGATAAAAGTGTGCAGTATTATAATGGAAGATGTGAAATTACTAATCAAGACTTTTTAGGTACTGTTTTAAGTTATGATAAAAAAAATAATTTGGCTCTTTTAATGCAAAGAAATTACTTTAAAAAAGGTGATAAAGTAGAAATATTTGGCCCCAAAGAAAGTTTTACTTTTGTAATTGATAAAATATATGATACTGATAAAAATGAAATAGATGTTGTAAGACATCCTAAACAAATTGTATATATAAGTGTTCCAAATGATGTAAAAGAAAATTTTATGATGAAAAAGGCTTGACAGTTAGGCTAAAAAAGAGTATTATTTCTAATAATGTAATTAGAATTGAGGTGAAATTATGGCAGATGAAAAAGTATATGTAACCGCAAAGGGTATGGATGAAATGAAACAAGAACTTGAATATCTAAGAGAAACAAAAAGGCCACTTGTAATTACAGCGTTAAAAGAAGCACGTGCTCTTGGCGATTTAAGTGAAAATGCGGAGTATGATGCGGCTCGTAATGAACAAGCGGAAGTTGAAAATAGAATTAAAGTTTTAGAAAAAATGCTTGAAACTGCGATTATTATTGAAACTGCTTCAACTGATAAAGTTTCTATTGGTAGTACAGTAGAAATAGAATATGTTGAAGATGGAGAAATTGATACTTATCATATTGTTGGTAGTCAGGAGGCGGATCCGTTTGAAAACAAAATATCAAATGCATCTCCTATCGCAAAAGCAATTCTAGACTTAAAAGTAGGTGAAATAGGTACTGTTGAAAGTCCTAGTGGAAACTACAACGTAAAAGTTTTAAGTATAAACTAATGCCAAAAAGGCATTTTTTTTTGACATATTTTTTTAAAAGCTGGTAATAATATAATTGTAGAAAGGAATGAGTTTATGGAAGAAAAAAATGATACTAGTAAAAATATTATAATTGCTATTATTATAATTATAATAGTTGCTTTGATAGGTTATTTTATTTATACAAGTACACTTAAAGATGAGGAAAAAACTATTGAAGATGATGTTAATGATGTAATTGACGATGTAAAAGATGATAGTTTTGATGAAGTAGGTGCTTTTTCTGGTATGGAAACATATGGTGATGAAGAAGCAAGTGCTCAAATAGAATTAGTACTTGAAAAAGATAATACTGCTACACTTTATCTTCATTATAAAGATGATGAAAAGTATACTGGAACTTATGTTAAAAATGGAAATACTATAACATTTACTGCTGATAGTACTGATACATCAAAAGTATTTACATTTACTATCGAAGATAATGATTTATATTATACTAGTAAAGAAACTAATAATAAAATAAAATTAGATAAAGTAGATAAAGATACTTTACAGTATATAACTGAGTAAAGATACTAATATTTTTAGTATTTTTTTTAAATGACTTTTTTTATTTTTAAAAACTTGATATAATTATAATAGGAGGCGAGATTATGAATAAAACAAAAATTATTTCTACAATTGGATCTAATAGTTATGATCCTATTATACTTGAAGAACTTATAAAAGCGGGTACTGATGTCATTCGTTTTAATATGAGTTATGTAGATTATGATTTTTGTAAGGATGTTATATTAACACTTGATAAAATAAATAAACGATTGGGTACTTATGTTGGCGTAATGATGGATTTAGAGGGTTCTTGCCTTAGAACAGGTAAGTTTGAGGGCGGCTGTGCTACCTTTAATAAGAATGATAAAATAAGGATTTATACGGATAACGTGCTTGGAGATATGACTCATTTTAGTGTTAATTACCCAGGTCTTATTGATGATTTAAAGTTTAGGACTATTATAAAATTAAACGAAGGCTTGGTTGTAATGCAGGTGATTGAAAAGGGTATTGGTTATGCGGTATGTCAGGTTATAAAAGGCGGTACTGTTAAAAATAATACAAAGGTATATATTCCAAATATTACTTTAAATAAAAAGTTTTTAACTAAACAAGATAAAAATGATATATTATTTGCCCATAAAATTGGAGTTGATTTTTTAAGTATATCAAATGTTTCAAATAGTGATAATGTACTTGAAGTAAATGATTTGTTAATTGAACTTGGTAATAATCATATTGAATTACTTGCGAAAATAGAAAATAAAAATGCGGTAAATGATATAGATGCTATTATAAATGCAGCTGATGGTATTATATTATCGAGAAATGATTTAGCGGTTGAAATACCTATGGAAGAGGTTCCTAGTGTAAAGCACAAGTTAATAAAAAAATGTCAAAAACTTGGTAAAATAAGTGTTGTAAGTGCGGAGCTTACTAGTTTTATGCAAAAGGCTATTATTCCAAATAGGACGGAAGTATCTGATATGGCAAGTGCGGTAACTGAGGGTGTTGATGCTTTAATGTTAACTGCGGAAACAACAATTGGTATGCATCCTGTGGAGGCCGTTAAAACAATGGAAATAGTAATAAAAACAGCGGAAGAAAATATAAATTATGAATATTTCTTTGATACATCTTTAAAAACCGAAGAAAAAAACATTACAAGTACAATATCTTCTAGTGTAGTATTAGGGGCTCGTGAACTTGAATGTAAAGCAATTATAGTTGCAACTAAAACGGGTTATACGGCTAGAAAAATGAGTCGTTTTCGCCCACCTTGTCCAATAGTTGCGGCATCTCAAAATATAAAAGTTATAAAAAGTTTATCACTTCATTTTGGTATTTTACCAGTTTTGGTTACTACTGATGAGTTTGATTTAATTGCTAGCGAGGTTAAAGAACAAGTGAAAGATATTTTAGATTTAAAACAAGGAGATAAAGTTATAATAACAGGAGGTGTTCCATTTAAACAGGTAAAGCATACTAATTTTATGAAAATAGAAGAAATAAAGGGTGAAGATTATGTATAATTTAGGTGAACAATTTAAAAGAGATATAAATAAAGCGAAACCTAATAGTGAATGTGTAGTAGTAGGAGATAAATATCGTTTTACTGTACTTACTCCAAGGTTAATTAGGCTTGAGTATAGTGAAAAAGGGGTATTTAATGATATGCCAACGGAGCTTGTATGGTATAGAAATTTGCCTAAACCTGATTTTAAATTAAAAGAAAGTAGTGAGATAGTACAAATAATTACCCAGTATTTTAAACTTACTTATAGTAAGAATAAAAAATTTGATGGTACTAAGGTAAATCAACCTTTAAAAGTTTCTCTTTTAAATACTGATAGATTTTGGTATTATGGTCATCCAGAAGTACGTAATTTTGGTCTCCCATCTTTTAATAATAACAAAGAAAAAGGATTATATTCTGCAGATGGCTTTGTAAGTATGGTAGATGATTCTAAAAATGTTTTTAATGAAGATGGTACGCTTGCACTTTGTGAAAATAATTTAGATATATACTTATTTATGTATAATAATGATTTTGAGGATGCTCTTAAAGATTATTATAATATAACCGGTTTTCCTGCCCTTATACCAAGATATGCTCTTGGAAATTGGTGGAGTAAAAATGATATTTATGAGGATGAAAGTTTAAAGAAACTTGTTGATACATTTGAAAGAAAAGATATACCACTTAGTATTGTATTGTTAGATAAAGACTGGCATAAAAGAGTATATGAAAAAAAGGAGCATTTAAAAACAGGATTTACTTTTAATGATGAATATTTTAAAAGTCCAAAATCTATGATAGGTTATCTTCATGGTAAAGGTATAAGAATAGGTCTTAATATTTCTCCAAATGAAGGTATTTATAATATGGAGCAAAATTATAGTGAGGCTTTAAAATATATTAAAGAAAATAATGGTAAAATCCCTTTTAATGTATATGATTCTAGGTTTATTGATGTTTATTTAAAATTATTTATTCATCCGTTAGATTCTCTTGGCACAGATTTTTATTGGCTTGATAATTTTAATAATAAAGAAGAACTTACTTTATTAAAACATTATCAATTTTATGATATGCAGCGTGATTTTAAAAGACGTTCAATGGTTTTATCGGGTGAAACTTCAGCACCTCATAGATATCCTGTGCTTTATTCAGGAAAGACTATTGTCAGCTGGGATACTTTAAAACAAATACCTAAGTTTAATATAATGTCATTTAATAATGGAGCTAATATGTGGGCACACGATATTGGTGGCTATTTTAATGGGATAGAAGATAATGAACTTTATACAAGATTTGTTCAATTAGGTTGTTTTTCTCCAATATTAAAATTTGGTTCTGATAGTGGTAAGTATTATAAAAGAGAACCTTGGAAATGGGGAATAAAGACTTATACAATTGTTAAAAATTATTTGAAATTACGTCATAAGCTGATACCTTATATTTATAGTGAAGTTTATAAGTATCATAAGTTTGGCACTCCTTTAATAAAACCACTTTATTATACTAATCCAATATATTATGATGATGTTTTATATTGTAATGAGTATTATTTTGGCTCTTCTTTATTTGTAAGTCCTATTATAACGAAAAAGGATTATGTAATGGATAGAAGTGTTCACAATTTTTATATACCAGATGGTGTATGGTATGATTTTGTAACTGGCAAAAAATTCCCTGGTGGTAAAAATTATATTTCGTTTTTTAGAGATGAAGAATATCCAGTATTTGCAAGAGCAGGAGCAATTATTCCAATGGGAGTTAATGAAAATATAAATGATACAACTCCACCTACTGATATGGAAATACATGTTTTCCCAGGTAAAAGTAGTTCTTATACTTTATTTGAAGATGATGGAGAAAGTGATTTATATAGAAAAGGTTATTATTTGCTTACGGAAATAGAATACAATTATTTACCTAATAATTATAGTTTAATTATACGGGCAAAAGAGGGTAAAAGTAAAATTGTACCAGATAGAAGAAACTATAAAATAGTTTTTAGAAATACTAAACGAACTGATGATGTAAAAGTTTATAGTAATAGAGATGAAGTGTCTTTTAAAACATATATTGATGGCTCTGACTTTGTTGTTGAAGTAAAAGATATAAGTACACTTTCGCAGCTTACTGTAAGTTGTAAAGGAAAAGATATTGAACTTGATGCGGCTTATTTAATAAATAAGGAAATAGGTGAAATTATTAGTTCTCTTCAAATAGAAACTAGACTTAAAGAAAAAATTGATGGTATTTTATTTGGACCACTTGAAATAAAGAAAAAAAGAATTGAAATTCGTAAACTTACGAGAGATGGCCTTGAAAAAAAATTTGTCAAAGTGTTTTTAAAGTTACTTGAACATATTGACCAAGTATAGCCTTTTTGAGGCTTTTTTTTGAAAAATTATTGACATACATATGTATGTATGATAAACTTGTTTTAGCAAAAAAAGAAGCAGTACCATTTGGCACATGCTTCAAATAAAAGAATAAAAAGGGGCTGGCTAGTTTTCACTAGCGCCAATTCAACTAAAATTGAATTGGTAGTTAATATATTATCACATTTTAAAAATATGTCAAGTATTATTTTAAAAAAAATGTTAAAAAGGAGGGCTTGTTTATGGATTTAACTGAAATTAAAGGTATTGGTATAAATACAAGAAAATATTTGAATGATTTAAATATATATACAAGTGATGATTTATTTGAATATTATCCATTTAGATATGATGTTTATGAAAAAACTGATATGAGTAGTGTAGAAGACAATGGTAATGTTGTTATAAGTGGTATTTGTGAAAACATGGCTAGTGTTTATCATTATTCTCGTAAATTGAATAAAATGAGTTTTAGACTTAATACGGGAGATAATATATATAATATTGTTATTTTTAATAGAGCATATTTAAAAGATAAAATAAGGCCTGGTATTATGCTTATGGTTATTGGTAAATATGATTTAAAAAGAAGATGCATAACTGCGAGTAATTTAGAATTTGGTATTTTAGATAAACCTAAAATAATACCTGTTTACCATAGTAATTTTAAAATAAATAGTAAAAAAATTCATCAAATTATTTTATCTATTATTGATAAGGTTTCTTTTGATGACCATCTTCCTAGTTATTTAACTAATAAGTATGGATTTATTTCTAAAAATGATGCGGTTAAAATTGTTCATAATCCTAGTAATAAGGAAGAGTTAAATAAGGCACTAAATAGGCTTAAATATGAAGAATTATTTGATTTTATGCTTAAAATGAATTATTTAAAGTCTAACGATAAAATAGTTATTGGTCTTAGTCGCGATGTTTCTTTTGATAAGATATCTTCTTTTATAAATAGTCTTTCTTTTTCTTTAACCAAAGATCAAGAAAAAGCAGTAAATGATATTTATAATGACTTAATAAGTCCTAAAAGAATGAATAGGCTTTTACAAGGGGATGTTGGTTCGGGTAAAACGATTGTTTCTTTTATTGCTTTATATATAAATTATTTATCAGGGTATCAAGGGGCACTTATGGCTCCAACTGAAATTTTAGCTCAGCAACACTTTAATAATATTATTAAGTTATTTCCTGATATTAAGGTTTGCTTATTAAAAGGTAAAATGAAAGTAAAAGAGAGAAGAGAAATTTTAGCGGGGTTAAATGATGGTACTATTGATATTGTTATTGGTACTCATGCTTTAATTAGTGATGATGTTGTTTATAATAATTTAGGACTTGTTATTACTGATGAACAGCATCGTTTTGGAGTAAATCAACGTGGTAATTTAAAAAATAAAGGTATGACTCCTGATATTTTATATATGAGTGCGACACCTATTCCTAGAACTTATGCACTTACTTTATATGGTGATATGGATATTTCTAGTATTAAGACTATGCCAAGTGGTAGAAAAAGAGTTGCTACTAGTTTAAAAAGTAATAAAGAGATTAAAGATGTTTTATATATGATGCTTTCGGAAATTAAAAAAGGCCATCAAATCTATGTAGTTGCACCATTAGTAGAAGAAAGTGATAAAATTGATTTAGAAAATGTATATGAACTTGCGGATAAGATGAAAAGGGCTTTTGGAAAGATATGTGAAATAGGTATTTTGCATGGTAAAATGTCTAATGGTGAAAAAAAATTAGTTATGGATGATTTTAAGGCTGGTAAGACTAAGATTCTTATTAGTACTACGGTTATTGAAGTTGGTGTTGATGTTGAAAATGCAACTATGATGGTAATATTTGATGCGTTTAGGTTTGGTCTTTCTGCACTTCATCAATTACGTGGTAGAGTTGGAAGAAATTCTCTTGATGGTTACTGCGTGCTTATTAGTGATAAGGAAAGTGAAAGATTAAAGGTATTAGTAGATACAATAGATGGTTTTAAAATAAGTGAAGAAGATTTTAAAATGCGTGGTAGTGGTGATTTATTTGGTATTCGTCAAAGTGGTGATATGCATTTTCGCCTTGCAAATATTAAACAAGATTTTGATCTTCTTTTAAAAGCAAAAATTGATAGTGAAGAATATTTAAAAAATGTTAATGATGATGATTATTTAAAAAATTTGCTTAATGTGTCAAGTAATTTAGATTAGTAAACAAATTTGTTGGGTTGTTATTGACTTTTGAATTATTTTATTTTATACTTGATATATCATAGGTAAACGCCTATGTAGGTTTATTCACGGTTATATGTGGGTATACCGACCAAACCCCCTGAGAGAAAGAGTATTTGCTCTTTCTCGGTTTTTTATATACTAGGAATTTACTTTGTAGTTAACTACAAGAACATAATGAGTTTATTTGTTTAAATATTCTTTATAGATTGAAAAAAATATTTAATTTTAGTATACTATAAATAGAAAGAAGTGATTACTGTGAAAGCACTACCAATAGGAATAGAAAACTTTTGGAATATTATTACTGATGATTATTATTATGTAGATAAAACAAAAATAATAGAAGAACTTTTAGATAATAAAGGGGGAGTTATACTATTTCCACGTCCTAGAAGATTTGGTAAAACTTTATTTATGTCAATGTTAGATAACTTTTTTGATG
>CAYXTH010000026.1:0-10608 GCA_964468025.1 uncultured Muribaculaceae bacterium
ATAAAACAAGGTGAATATAAAGGTGATGTGAAATATCGTAAAATTATATCTAAACGTCTTAGATGTTTAGGTCTTAATGAATGTAAAACATATACATTAGTGTCAAAAGAAATGGCTAATATGTTTAAATATGAGGATAAAGAAAATTTATATTTGCCAAATCCTATGAGTACTGATAAGTCAGTTCTTAGAACAACTTTAATACCATCTTTAATAAATGTTTATGAATATAATAAAAAAAGAAAAGTAAATGATATAATGCTCTATGAAATTAGTAAAACTTATGATAAATATTATAATGAAGAAAGTAAGATCGCTATTTTAATGAAAGGAGATTATATTAAAAATAATTGGAATAACCAAGGTATAAAAGTAGACTTTTATATTATAAAAGGAATACTTGAAAATATTTTAAATTATTTAGGCTTTAAAAATAGATATGTCTTAGAAAAAGATGCTATTAAAGATATGCATCCAGGAGTGTGTGCAAGCATTTTACTAGATAGAAAAAAAATAGGCGTAATAGGAAAAGTACATCCATCTATTTGTACGGATGATGTATATGTATGTGAGATTTCTTTGAATGCTTTAATGGGCAAGGTAAAACCAATTAAATATAAACCTGCTTTAAGGTATCCTAAAATTGTTAAAGATTTAGCATTTATAATGAAGAAAGAAGTACCATCAATTGAGATAGAGAATATTATTAAAAAAGCTGGTGGAAGACTTCTTGCTAGTGTAGATGTATTTGATGTATATACTGGCGAGAATGTTTCTAGTGATGAAAAGTCAATTGCTTATTCTTTAACTTTTCAAGATGAAAATAGAACTTTAACCGAAGAAGAAGTTACAAAAGTTTTTGAAAATATTATTGAAAAAGTTACAAGTAAAGGTTTTAACCTTAGAGATAAATAAACTTAGTGTAAAATAAAAATTACTTAAAGAATACAAGTATACTTTTGATAGTTTTATTATTTAAAACTATATAAGAAAACACCTAATTCAGCTACGAATTAGGTGTTTTCAATATACATTCAGGTATTGGAAACTTGAATGCTTTTTTATATGTAAGTTTTTCTTACAAATACATGTATTATTATTTTAATAAAAGTTATTATATGTTTATTTGCGTCTTTTAACCTTTACCTGACTTCTTGTAATATTATCAGGCATTGTTAAATTATATTTATGTAATTGTTCACGTAAAATACCCCTTGTATAATATACTGCACCGGCAAGCGAAATCTCTTTATCTAAGAAACCATACTTTTCTCTAATTTTATTCCATAAAGCAGAATGCCTTTCAATAAAGTCTTCATTTAAAAGTCTTGTATCAATATCTTCCATTTTAATTTTGCCACGCTTTTTAAGTATAATACCAAAATATTCAGTAAGTTTTTTAGTACTATAATCACCACCGTGTAATTGAAATATATCATAGAAATCTTTTACCCTTGTATTTAAAACCTCTGGTTTATTACTTTCGGCAATAATACATAGTTTTTCTGCTAAATATTCTTCAAAGGATGGTACAAATACTTCAAAAGGTTCATCGCCCTCAAAAATTGCTGGCATCATTCTAACTTCCGGAGTAATAAGTCTTCTATATTTTTGTTCAAAGTCAATACCAAGATGTTGATTAGTTTTAAGAAAACGTCCAGCTAATGATAATTTGATAATACCAGTTTTAGTAGTATATTCATTTTTAACAAATGAATATTTATAAGGACTAATATCTTTATCAGTCATGGCATTCATAATAATTGGTTTACATTTTTTATAACTTGCAAGTCCCGCTAAATCAATATCAGTAATAGCTCTTACTGGTCTATTTAAATAAGAAAGTTCTGCAGATGAACCTTTTACTAAAATTATATTAGTATTATATTTATTAAGCCTTTGTAAAAAGTCCCTTGCAAAAAACGTAATATAAGTTTCATTTATTCCCATATTAAGCCGTTTAGCCTCTTTTTTTAAAAACGCATTAAACTGATTTTTATTAGTAAACTCCATAATAACACCTCTTTTGCCCCATATACTAGCACATTTTCCATATAAATGCAAATTTGACAAAACAAAAAAAATAAATATAATATTACCAGCAGAAAAAAATTAACAAAACGCCTTTACTAAATAGCACAATATGTGATAGAATACATTTAGATGGCCTGTTGGTGAAGTGGTTAACACGTGTGCCTCTCAAGCACATATGCACGGGTTCAAGTCCCGTACAGGCTACCAGTATGTTAATTTAGTATGCCTAGATGCATACTTTTTAAATGGGGGTAAACTATGATAAAAACAGATTATACAAAGGAAGAATTAAAAGAAATTCTTAGAGAATATATTACTAATTATAAAGATACTTTAAATTTACCAAGTAACTTAACGTTTGGCATAGAAATAGAAGAAGCAGGAATAAACACAATGACTCTTCAAAAAATATTAAATGGAAAGTGGAAAATATCACCAGAACTTTCAATAAAAAAAGTAACTGGTGGTGAAGCATCTTCACCTATATTTATTGATAGTCCTAAAACTTGGCAAGAAATATTTGATGTATGTAATATTTTAAAAGAAAATAAAGCTTATATAACTGAAGAAATTGCTGGACATATTCATTTTGGTAACAAAAACTTAATAGATAACGATCCAATAAAATTACTTAATATAATGAAAATGTGGAGTGCCTATGAAAATGTGATATATAGATTTAGTAAGGGGGAGTTTTCTACTTTAAGAGATGTTGTATATGATTATGCATCTCCTATTGCAAGGGACGTTAAAAAAATATCTTTAATGCCTTTTATAGAAAAGCAAAATATAAGGAATATGATGGGACTATTTTTTACTAGAAGATTTAGGGGACTTAATATATATAATATGTATAGTTATTATAAACTTACAAATGGTATTAAATTTAATAATGAAATAAAGGCAAGTGAAATAAAAGATACTATAGAGGTAAGGTGTCCTAATGGAACACTTGATCCAAAATTGTGGCAAAATAATATTAACTTTTTTAGTAAATTACTTTTATATGCGGTAAGTGATGAATTTGACAGTGAAAAGATAGACTATATTTTAAATTCATTGGAATTTCAGGAACTAATTTTATTAGATAAAAAGATAGATTTATCATATTTAAGTTATATGAATATAGATATGGATTTGGCAATAGATCTTGCGGATACTATTTTTAAAGATGAAACTGAAAAGTTTGACTTTTTAAAACAATATACAAAAAAAGGAAGAACCTTAGTAAAACATTAAAGTTCTTCAATATCATTCATAGTAGTAAAAATTGAATTTGGAGTTATTGGTTCATAACTTGGTACATTTTGTACTGAGTTTTTATTTACGTTTTCGGTGTCATCAAGTTCAACCAATTTTAGTATTTCACTTAAAGTTGTTTCACCAGCAATAACTTTTTCAAGTCCATCTTGAAGTAATGTAGTAACATCAGAACTATACACTAAATGCCTAAGTTCTTCTTTACTTACATTGTTACTTAAAGCATCTCTTATTTTTTGATTTATACGAAGTACTTCTTGAATTGCAATTCTACCGTGAAAACCATCATTACATTCTTCACATCCATCATTGTCATATATTTCATATACGTCAATGCCTAATATAGATTTAAAAATACTTTTTTCGTAATCTGTAGTAGGACGTTTAACTTTACATTTAGGGCAAAGCCTTCTTGCAAGTTTTTGAGAAATAACTCCTTCAAGTGCACTTGCAAGTAAATATTTTTGAACTTCCATATCAATTAAACGTTCAATAGTATTAAGTGAGTTATTTGTATGAACGGTAGACAAAACGAGGTGCCCAGTAATAGAAGCTCTAACGGCTATTTTTGCAGTTTCAGAGTCACGAATTTCTCCTATCATAATTATATTAGGATCTTGTCTTAAAATAGATCTTAATACAGTGGCAAAGTTTAATCCAATTTTACTGTTAGTTTGTACTTGATTGATACCTTCAATATTCATTTCAATTGGGTCTTCAACTGTAATTATATTAGTTTCAGGTTTATTTAAATACTGTAAGATAGAATATACAGTAGTACTTTTACCACTACCAGTTGCCCCAGTTACTAAAATAATACCATTAGGAACATTTATCATTTCTAGTAATTTTTTATAATTTTCTTTACTAAAATCTAATTGTTCAAGACCTGCTAGACTCATTGAATAATCCAAAATACGAATAACAATTTTTTCACCATAATTAACAGGTAGGGCAGATACACGAAGATCTAATTCAATTCCTTGTAGAGTCCCTTTAATCGCACCATCTTGTGGTAAGCGAGTTTCTGTAATATTCATTTTTGAAATAGTTTTAATTCTTGTAACTAAATAGTCTCTTATATTATTTGGTACTTCAGCATAATCCATAAGAATACCGTCAACTCTTATTCTAATTATCATCTCATTTTCTCTTGGATCAAAATGTATATCACTTGCACCTCTTTTAGAAGAGTCAACTAATATTTCATTAACAATATCTACAATAGGCATTTTTTGATAATCAAATGTTCTAATCATAATTTATCGCTCCTTTTTATTTTTTTGATTAAGGACTAGCATTTATCCTAGTATTATTATATAATATATTTAAGATAAATACAATTTAAAAGGAGAAAAATATGAAAAAAATGAATAATAAGGGTTTCTTACTTGCAGAATCTTTGGTAGTTTCTACCTTTGTTTTAACTGTTTTAATATTTTTGTTTGTTCAGTTTAAAAGTCTATTTAATAGTTTTGAAGATAGTTATAATACCAACACAGTAGAGGGTATTTATAACTTAAATACAATGAAAAAATATTTACTTTCAAATGTAGGAAAAAATAAATTGTATAGTCAAGCAGGTGATGGACAGTTAAATATTGTTAACGATGGTTCTTGCAACAATTCTTATGGACTTAGTTACACAGATTATTGTGATATATTAGTAGATGGTATGAAACTTAAAA
Organism: uncultured Muribaculaceae bacterium; assembly: GCA_964468025.1. GTDB lineage: Bacteria > Bacillota_I > Bacilli_A > RF39 > UBA660 > Coprosoma. The sequence continues at coordinate 4,983 of CAYXTH010000026.1, forward strand.
CCCTTATTTATACAAAGTCTGATAATAGTAATGTTGATGTGGGCAGTACTCAAACATTTATAAATTTTAAAAATAAAATAGATTTTAGCAAAACAAACCAATATAGGTTAATAGGACAGTTTTATGATGGTACGTATGCAACAATAGTATATGGAGAGTGGGGAAAAAATGAATAATAAGGGATTTACAGTAGTTGAATTACTTGCTACATTTACACTTACAATGATAATTATGTTATTTCTTTTTGAAATAGTTTTGGAACTTAAAAATGTTTATGTAGCGTCTAATATAGAAACACTTTCTAAAAATGAAAATGCTTTAATTGCTAGTGAATTAAATAGAAAACTTTATCAAAACTATTATCCTGGTATGGTTGGTGAATGTACTGAGACTATTTGTACTTTATATAATAGTAATAATGGTGCAACGGTTAATATTATATTTAAGGAAAATATGGTTACAATAGGAACTAAAAAATTTGAAATGCCCGAAGATGTTACTATAGAAAATCCAAGTATTGTGACTGCTTGTCCAAATGTTGAAAGTAAATATAACTGTTACGTTAAAGTATCATATACTTTAACATCGTCAAACTTAAAAAAAGATATACCTTTTAATTTAGTATTATCTTATAATACTTAAAAATAATGATCAAAAATAATAAACATTAAAATACCTGATATTAAACTATGAATAATTCTACATACTAGAAATGGAAAGTATTTAATTTTAGTTTTACTTGTAATACTAACTATCTGCATATGTACACTAAATCCACCAAATGATAAAATCATAACCGCAAGAGTACATTTAAGTTTTAAAGGAATGTCTTCCATACTTATATATTTAAGACCTTGGGTCATTTCAATATAACCATTTAAGATACTTTGAAAGATACTGTTTAAGTTTATATTGTTATCTATTATTGTTGTGATTACAAGGCACATTGTCATAACGCCAAGAATTAAAAGTAAGGTATTTATACTACTAATAAGTGCGTCAGTTACAATAGTACCAAAAGGTTCCTTATTATTTATCCTTTTTTTATGCATACTGTCTATGGCTTTATTTAAACTTATTTTTTCATTTTCATATTTACTAGGATGGTAGTTTCTAATTAAAATACCGATAATTAAATTACCTATGTAATGACAAAATAGTATAAGCAAGCCAGTTTCTTTATTGTTTAAAAATACCAAAGAAACTGTACCTAGTATAAACAAAGGACTTGTAAAAGATGTAAAACATAAAATTTTGGTAGCTTCAAAAGCGTTTATATCATTGTTATCTAAAAGTTCCTTAGTATATTTCGCATTTGCAGGATTACCTGATATAATACTCATTACAAATATAAACGCACATTTTCCATTTATTTTAAAAAGTTTATTCATAATAGGTTTAAATAAATTACCAATAAGTTCTACAAAACCATATTTAATCATTAGTTTTGATAAAACAAAAAAGGGAAATAAGGATGGAAATATATTATTTTTAAATATATATAATGAAAAACTAACCGCATCTAATATACTTTTAGAGGCTGTTAATATTTCTACACAAATAAAGGTTAAGACACTCATAATTAAAATACTGATAATTTTCATTTTTTTCACCTATATTTAATATTTTTTATAAGAAAGGGATGGTTTTATGACTAATAAACTATATGATAAAATAAAAACATTTATAAAAGAAAACTTTAAAATACTTATTATATTTATTTTAGGAATATTTTTACTTACTTTTAAATTACCATATTATATTTCTGCACCAGGTGGCCTTATAAATACATCTAGTAGGGTTGATATGACAAGTGATTTTAAAATGAAAGGTTCTCTTAATATGGCATATGTTACTGAATATGAAGGAACTATACCAATGCTTTTAATTGGTCTTTTAAACAAAAATTGGGATATTGAGAGTGAAGATGATGTAACGGTAGGCAGTGAAAGCATAAAGGATGTTAATTTTAGAAATAAATTGCTTCTTGAAGAGGCAAATTCTACGGCCTTATTAGTTGCATATAATTATTCTAATATTAAATATAAAAAAGAAAATAATAAGTCTTATGTAACTTATATTGATGATTTAGCACAGACAGATTTAAAAGTAGGAGATGAAATAAAAGAAATAGATGGGGTTAAAATAAATAGTAAAAGCCAAATATTTGATGTTTTAAAAGAAAAAAGTCCTAATACAAAAATAAATATTAAGGTTGTTAATAATAAGAAAAAATATAAAAGATATGCGAATTTACTTGATGTTCAAGGTAGTGCGAAAATCGGTGTTTTAATTACTGAAACTTATAAACTAAAGTCTGATTATAATGTTGATTTAAAATTTAAAAGTACGGAATCTGGATCTTCAGGTGGTCTTATGCTTAGTTTAACCTTATATAGTTATTTAAATAAAGTTGATTTAACAGGCGGCAGAAAAATAGTTGGTACGGGTACTATTGACAATGATGGCAATGTTGGTGAAATAAGCGGAGTAAAATATAAACTACTTGGTGCTTGTAAGAAAAAGGCCGATGTGTTTTTAGTGCCATATGGAAATTATAATGAGGCTAAAAGGGTAAAAAAAGAACATAATTTAAAGATTAAATTAGTTCCGGTTAAAACGTTTGATGATGCATTAAATTATTTAAAAAAAGATTTATAAATCTTTTAAAATATTTATAAACCAAAATGCACCAATAAAGGCAGTTATAAAACAAAGTATTGAACAATTTATAAATGCTTCTTGCATACTAGTATCTTTTTCAGAAGATGCTTTTTCTTTTAAATCAGCCATTTTTTCGACATCTTCATTAGGTAAAAAATTATTTAAGTCTAAAACTTCTATATCGAGTGTTTTTTCAAGTGGCTCTTCTATTTTTTCATAATCATCTAAGTTAATAGCGTCAAACCCATCAAAAATATCTGTATTTTCTTCATCTTTAAAAATTTCTTCAAGTGTCATAAGTATCTTCTCCTTATTCTATAAAGATTATACTACAATACGTTTATTTTTTCAATTGTAAATTGTATAAAAGTTGTCAAGTAATTCAGGATTATATTTGATGCAATTATAGTGGTTATTGGTAGTAATAAGTGGGTATTAGTTTGTATTTTACATAAAATGTATCAAAAAAAATACAAAAATAAAAAAAGTAAAAAAAGTTAAATTTATACTAATTTTAAATATTGGTATGTTTTTTTGTATTAAATAAATAAAATTGGTGAAAAACCAAAATTAAAAATTGGAATAAGAAATGTTTCAAATTTTAAAAAATGACCTAAGACAAATTTAAAAATTGGGGTATTTTTATATATCAAAAATTAAAAATTGTATAAAAATTAATTTTCAAAATTAGTACCTTTTATATATGCCAAATTTGAAAAACATGCGTTTGCACGCTTTTTTTCTTTATGATAGAATACCTTTTCGAAAGCGGATGATTTCGCTTTATACGAGAGGAGGTGGTATAGATGCTTAACCAAACTGTACTTGTAGGAAGACTTGTAAATGATCCTGAATTATATGAAACTGAAACAGGAAAAAAAGTAACACGCGTTACCTTGGCAGTACCCCGATCATATAAAAATATAAATGGCCAATATGATACTGACTACATTGGTTGTAAATTATGGCAAGGTGTCGCAGAGAGTACAAGCGAATATTGCAAAAAAGGTGATTTAGTTGGAATAAAAGGTCGTATTCAAACATCCAATTATGAAACTGAAGAAGGTACAAAACATTTTACTGAAGTTATAGCTGAAAAAGTAACATTTTTATCAGGAAGAAGCAATAAATAGATTGCTTCTTTTAATATGGAAGTATTTGTTGTAAATATATTTAGGTTATTTCTAAATAATGGTACATAAAACATTTGACTTTAAACTATAAATATTTTATAATTTTATTAGAGGATAGTGATACTATGAATAAAAAGGGCTTTACTCTTATTGAACTTTTAGCAGTTATTTCTATTTTAGCACTTATTGCGATGGTAGTTTTTCCATCAGTTAATTCATCAATAAAACAGTCAAAAGAAAAGGCTTATAAAGAACAAATAAAAATAATTGAAAATGCCGCAAAACAGTGGGCTCTTGATCATACAGATAGCCTTCCTAGTGAAACCGGCGGAGAAAGTGATATAAATGTTTCGAGGCTTAAAGAAGATGGCTATATAACTGATGATGATGTAAAAGATCCTAGAACTGGTGATGAAATAGAAGGGAAAGTTGTTATTACATATAGTTCAAATCAATATCTTTATAAATACGAAGAAAAAAGTGAAGAAATAAAAGCCGGTGAATGGATTTTGGAAAATGCCACAGATAAATCTATTTTAGAAGCAAATAACAGAGTATATAAGGGAGAAGATGCAAATAATAATATAAATTTTTCAAATAAAAGTTTTAAAATAATAAATATAAATAGTGATGACAGTATTAAAATTGTTATGACTGAAATTATAGGTAGTCTTCCTTTTGATAATAATGGTAGTAGTGTTTTTTCAAAATCAAGTATATATAATTATTTAAATAATACATTTAAAAATGAATTAGATACCAGTAAGCTTACTAATTTTGCAGTATGTACCGGAAGTGTGGATAATACCTGTAAAAATAAGGTGAGTACAATGGTAAGTTTACTTAGTATTGATGACTATGTTAATGCTTCTAATAAAATAAACTGTTCTAGTAGTAATAATTTATGTGGTACAGGTACTTATTTAAAAAACTTAAATAATGTATGTTTAACTAATAAAAAAGATAATCAAATATATGTAGTAAATGATGGCAGTATTACTTTAAAAAATCCAAATGAAAATTGTAATATTTTACCTGTAATTACTTTAAAAAGTAGTGTAACATTAAGTGGAAGTGGAACTATTAGTGCTCCATTTATTGTAAATTAAAAATAAATATAGTATAATTATTGAAGAGGTGGAAAAATGAAAAAATTTATAAAAACTCATAAAAATTTATCAATAGCGATAGGAATATTTCTTGTAATATTCTTAATATTCTTTATAGTTATTTTTATCGCACCATTATTTAAAACAAATAAATATGGTGATAGGTTAGATAATATTGATAAGTATAAAGTAAAAAGCAGCATTATAAAAGATGTAAAAGATGCTGTTATGGAAAATACGGGAGTATCAAAAGTTACTTATAACAAAGAAGGAAAAATATTAAACTTTATAATCACAATAGATGAAGATGTAAATATGGAAGATGCTAAAAAATACGCAAATTCTATTACTGACAATTTAAGTAATAAAATAAAAAAATACTATGATATTGAAGTGTTTATTGATACTAAAAAAGATAGTGATGTGTATCCAATAATTGGTTATCATAGTAAAGGTGATACTGATTTTACTTGGTCGAATGTAGGTGAAAAAAGTGAATAAAAAAATAGTATCTGCTATTATTGTTGTTATTGTGCTGCTTGCTAGTTTTGGAACATTTTATTATTTTAATAAGGAAGATAGTAAAACAACCTTAACGATAACACAAAAAAAGTGGATTGAAGAAAATAAAAATAATTTAATTGATTTATCAGTACCTTCGGACATTCCTATTTTAAGTCAGTCTGGTAGTGGGGTAGTTTTTGATTTTTTATTCACTTT
>CAYXTH010000027.1:0-10552 GCA_964468025.1 uncultured Muribaculaceae bacterium
TTCCTTTTAATCAATTATATCATTTTTTTTTGAAAAAAAGTTAAATTTATACTAATTTTAAAAATTGGTATAAAAAAGGATACCAAATTTGAAAAAGGCGAAGCACGCGGTATTGAAAAAACAGCCAAGACTCTGCTAAAGGAGAAAATGTCTTTTGATTTAATTAGTAAGATTATTGGTCTTTCCATAGACAAGATTGAAAGCCTCAGATAGTTTTAAAATTTATAAAGATAGTATAAAAAATACTGTTTTTTTTTTGATATGTGTTTTTACCACGTAAAGATAATATAATTAAAACATATTAATTTTAATAACAATTCGTTGAGACAAAGTGATGTGTTTATTTGTCATTTGTATCTACCTTTTTTCTACAAAAGTGATACAGGTAATTATTATATTCAAATTAGCGAAAATAGCAAGTATGATAATTGAAAGACTTAATGAACCATATGTATTTTTGGTGGTGCGTTTAAATATTCATTTAAATTTTTTTAATTTTGTTTAATATTTATTGTAGCCTTTTTCCTTACTATATGCTATTATAAATGTGGTGATAAAATGGAAAAACTAATAATTGGATCTCATACATCATATACAAAAGAAGAAGGCCTTTTAGGTAGTGTAAAAGAGGCATTAAGTTATGGAGCAAATACTTTTATGTTTTATACAGGTGCTCCGCAAAATACAATAAGAACTGAAATAAATGAAGAAAAAACAAAAGAAGCCCATAGGCTTATGAAAGAAAACAATATTACAAATGTTATTGTCCATGCTCCTTATATAGTAAATCTTGCCAATAATAAAGATTCAAAAAAATGGAATTTCTCTATAAACTTTTTAAAGGAAGAAATAGAGAGATGTAAGAAGCTTAAGATGGATAAAATAGTTCTTCATCCAGGAAGTCATGTGGGTCTTGGCGTTGATGAGGCTATAAACAATATCGCAAGTGCTTTAAATATAATATTAAAAGGAAATGGACCTATGATTTTACTTGAAACAATGGCAGGGAAAGGCACTGAAGTTGGAGCAACATTTGAAGAAATAAGTGAAATAATTGAAAAAGTAGAAAATAAAAATAGAATTATGGTATGTCTAGATACTTGTCATGTAAGTGATGCAGGTTATAATTTAAATAATTTTGAAGAAGTGCTTGAAGAATTTGAAAATGTAATTGGATTAGAAAAATTAAAGTGCATTCATATAAATGATAGTAAAAATGCTATTGGGTCACATAAAGATAGACACGAAAATATCGGGTTTGGAGAAATTGGGTTCGATAATCTAATTAAAATAATATATAATGATAAATTAAAAGACATTCCTAAAATATTAGAAACCCCTTATATAAGCGTAGATGGTGGAAAAGATAGAACATATCCACCTTATAAATTTGAAATACAAATGATTAAAAATAAAAAAATGAACAATAATTTATTGGAAGATATTAGAGCTTATTATAAATAGTTTTATAGTGATTATATAAAGCAATAATTTTATTAAAATTATTTTCTTCAAGGTTTTTTGAAAGAAATTCTATGTATGGCTTATCATTACCACTTAAAATTTCCATATAATGATTTTTGATAATATCATGGATAATTGTTTTTTCTTTTTTTGATAAAATAATATTGTTTTTTAAAGCAAAATCGTTTATATTATTTATTGTAATATTGTTAATATATTTTTCTAATATATAATGCATAAATCCCCCTTTATATAAATATATTCTAAGAAGCAAAGAAGGTGAATATAAATGAAAAAAAAAATAAAACCAATGATTTTTTCAAACTATAAGATTAACAAAGATATTAGAGTTGAAATTGAAAAGAGATATAATATTTTAACTGCCATTGTAATGATAGTTATCTTAATTTTAATTGTTGGTTTATTCTTTACCCAGATAGTAAAAAATGAACATTATAAAACGGAAATGGATTCACTTACTAAGAAAATAGTATATGGAGATTCAGTGCCTAGGGGAAGAATATATGACCGAAATGGGAAACTTATAGTTGATAATAAACCATTAAAAGTAATTTATTATCAAAAGCCTTCAAAAACAACTAGTAAAAAAGAAATCGCAGTAGCGTATAAACTTTCAAATATGATAGAACTTGATTATTCAAAACTAAAAACAAGTGATATGCAAAGTTTTTGGGTAACTATTCATCCAAAAAAAGCAAAAGCAAAAATAACTGATGAAGAATGGGACAAATTAGAAAAAAGAAAATTAACCGCAGATGAGATAAATAAATTAAAAATAGAAAGAGTAAGCGAAGAAGACTTAAAAGAATTTACTGAAGCTGACAAAAAAGCTATCTATATTTATAAATTAATGAATACAGGTTATTCATATGAAGAAAAAATAATAAAAAATGAAAATGTAACTGATGAAGAATATGCCTTAGTATCAGAAAATATTAGCGAACTAGGTGGGGTTAATACTAAATTAGATTGGGAGAGAGTATACCCATACGATACCACTTTTAGGGCAATGCTTGGTAATGTTTCTACTAGTCAAACAGGTATTCCATTAGAGTTAAAAGACTATTATTTGAAAAAAGGTTATACTTTAAATGACAGGGTTGGTATTAGTTATATAGAATATCAATATGAAGATTTATTAAAAGGTACAAAAGATAAATACCAAGAACAAAGTGATGGCTCATATACTTTATTAAAAGAAGGTAAAAGGGGAACTGATATTGTTTTGACTATTGATATTGAATTACAAAAACAACTTGAACAAATTCTTACTGAAGAAGTTATAAAAACAAAAAAAGAAGCTAATACAGAATATTATAATAGGTCGTTTGTAATTATAACTAATCCAAATACTGGTGAAATTTTAGCTATGGCCGGCAAACAAGTAAAAGAAGAAAATGGTACTTATAAAGTTTATGATTATACTCCAGGTGTAGTAACATCACCTGTTGTAGTAGGCTCTGCGGTAAAAGGTGCAAGTCAAATAGTGGGGTATAATACAGGTGCTTTAAAAATAGGTGAAAAAAGACAAGATACTTGCGTTAAAATAGCTGACACACCAGAAAAGTGTTCTTGGAAAAGTCTAGGCTATTTAGATGATATAAAAGCCTTAGCGTATTCCTCAAATACTTATCAGTTTTATACGGCAATAAAAGTTGGTAAAGGAAACTATCAATATAATAAGCCATTATCGGTTGATAAAGAAGCATTTACAATTTATAGAAACACTTTTGCTCAATTTGGTCTTGGTGTAAAAACAGGTATAGATCTTCCAGTTGAAAGTTTAGGCTATAAAGGAAATAGTACATCTTCTGGTCATTTACTTGATTTTTCAATTGGACAGTATGATACATATACACCAATACAACTTGCTCAGTATATTGGTACACTTGCTAATGGTGGCAGTAGAATAAAACCATATTTATATAAAGGAACTTATAGTAATGGAAGTATAGTAAAGAAAACAAAAACAGAAGTTTTAAATAAAGTAGATACAAAGGAAGAATATTTAAATAGAGTTAAAAAAGGTTTTGAAGCCGTTATGTCTTATGGTACTGGTGCAGGTTATATTGATATGACTTATAAGCCAGCTGGTAAGACTGGTACTAGCCAAAGTTTTATTGATACTGATGGTGATGGAGTAGTTGATAAAGAAACAATTACTACAACCTTTGTAGCGTATGCACCTAGTGATAATCCAAAGGTAACTTTTACAATCATTTCACCAGATGTTTCTAGAAGTGATGGCAGGTCAAGTTATCAATCTAATATAAATAAGCGTTTAGCAAATGCGGTTTCTAAGAAATACTTTGAATTGTATAAGTAAAAAAGTTAAAAAGTACTTTAAATTTTAATAATAATTTGATATAATGTGTATAGATGTGTAAAAAAAGGAGGGATATTATGGCAAAAAAAGGCGAAGCAAGAGAAAATACAACCCTTGTTTGTGCAGTTTGTAAATCTGAAAACTACCGTGTAGAAAAAAATAAAAGAAATACTCCAGAACGTTTAGAGTTAAATAAATATTGCCCTAAATGTCGAAAACATACTGAACATAAAGAGAAAAAATAGTTTAGGGGGAATTATTTATGATTAACATTAATGATATTAAAAATGGAATGACTGTTATTATTGAAGGTAATATTTATCAAATATTAGAGTTTTTACACGTAAAACCAGGTAAAGGTCCAGCTTTTGTTAGAATTAAACTTAAAAATTTAAGAACAGGTTCAACGATTGAAAAAACATTTAATACTAACATTAAAATAGAAAAAGCGATAGTTGAAAAAATGCCAATGCAATATTTATATGGTAATGGTGATATGTATAACTTTATGAATATGGAAACATATGAGCAAATTGATTTATCAAAAGATCAACTTGGTGATGATGCAAAATATTTAAAAGAAGGTTTAGAAGTAGACGTGACATTTTATAATTCAGAGGTACTTGGAATAAACCTTCCTGAAAAAATAAGTTATACAGTAACAACTACTGAACCGGCAGTTAAAGGTAATACTGCGACTAATGCGACAAAAGAAGCCGAACTTGAAAATGGAATGACAGTAAAAGTTCCATTATTTATAAATGAAAATGATATAATTGTAGTATCAACAAAAGATGGTAAATATGATTCAAGAGCATAATAAAAAAGAATAAAAAGAGGTGAAAATATGTTAGAAAAAGAAAAGTTTTTAGCAATTAAAAAATTAGCAAATAAAATTAATAAAGATAATAAGGATTTCTTTAGGAAAATTTCAAAATTACCAGCTGATGAGGCCGTTCAAGAAAAAGAAGAATTTATTGAAAGTATTATTGATAGTATGGATATAAAGTTTGATGAAGGGGAGCAAGGGTGCGAAGAAAAACAAATTTTTAGAGCCAATATCTTAATTCCTGATGATGATGATTTCTTTAATACTTATTCAAAAGATAAAAATATCCGTAATTTAATGAATAAATATGCTGTAAGTCTTGAAGATATTATGAGTAAAATTACCGAACTAAATATTTATGGTAATTATATTGATAAGTTTGATGATAGCGATGATTTTATTGATGAAATGGTAAATATGTCTTCAAAAGAAGCCGAAAACTTACTTGATGAAATAGAAGATTTATCTAGTGTTATGGAAGACTTAAATATCCCAAGTGATAATATTGAAAATGATGAAAAAGAAGATATTGATTTTGATAATATAAGTGCAGTAGTTGATGGATTTGTTGATGAGTATGGTACTATTCAAAAAAATTTAAAAGAGGCAAATCAAAAATTAGAAGATGCTTTAAATGAAATAGAAACTTTAAAACAAGAAAATGAAACACTTAAACAAAATAATTTAGATGCTGTTAATAGTGCTAGCGATGTAAAAGATGCTAAAAATCGTTTAGAAGCTGAAAACATAAAGTTAAAAGATCAATTAAAAGAAAAAAATGCTAAATTGCTTAAAACATCTGAATTACTTAAAAAAATATATAATAGTATTTCAAGAAACAGATAATCCTGTTTCTTTTTAAAAATTCTTGCCATACATTTGTTTGTGTGATATAATTAACTTATAAGGGAAGTAGTTGATAAAATGTATTCATATATAAAAGGAAAAGTTATGATAATAGATACAAATTATATAGTGTTAGAAAACAATGGTATTGGTTATCTTATATATACCGCAAATCCATATTCATTTAATGAAAATGAAGATTATATAGTGTATTTATATCAATATGTAAGGGAAGATGAAATATCTTTATATGGTTTTAAAACATTAGAAGAAAAAGATTTGTTTTTAAAACTTACTAGTGTAAAAGGCCTTGGTTGTAAAATGGCACTTCCTATGCTTGCAGGTGGCAGTATCAATGGTATTATAACTGCTATTGAAAGTGAAAATATTTTATATTTAAAAAAATTTCCTAAAATTGGTGATAAAGTAGCAAGACAAATTATATTAGATTTAAAAGGAAAACTAACTACAAGCGAGCAAATTAGTACAAGAAACTTTGATGAACTAATAGAGGCTCTTAAAAGTTTGGGCTACAAAACTTGTAATATAAATAAGGTATTAAAAGAAATAAATTCTACTGATAAACTTGAAGATCAAATTAAACAAGCATTAAAACTGTTAATGAAATAGGTGAGTTATGGCAAAATTACATTTTAAATATGGAACTATGAATACTGGTAAAAGTATTGACTTAATAAAAGCTGCTTATAATTATGAAGAAAATGGTTTTAAAGTATTTGTTATAAAGCCACTTGTAGATACAAAAAAAGGAGAATACATATCATCAAGAATTGGATTAAGTAGAAAAGTTGATTTAATTCTTGGGGAAAATGATAATGTTATTTCATCACTTTCAAATAAATTAAATGATATAAGTGTTATATTTGTAGATGAAGCCCAGTTTTTAAAAACTAACCAAATAGATGATTTATATATTATTAGTAAAATTATTGATGTGCCTGTTATTTGCTATGGCCTTCGTACAAATTTTAAGATGGAAAGTTTTCCTGGCAGTAGAAGATTACTTGAAATTGCTGATGTTTTAGAAAATCTTCAATCTTTGTGTGAATGTGGAAATATTTCAAGTGTGGTTGGTAGAAAAGTAAATGACAAGTATGTATTAAGTGGAAAGTCTATTGTTATTGATGGTACTAGTAATGTAGAATATGTACCACTTTGTGCTGAATGCTATTTACAAAAGGTAAAGAAAATAGATTTTAATAAATATCATAAAAAAATAGGTAGGTGATAATATGGATAATAGAATAGTAACTAATAAACCTCTTAAAGAAGATAACTTTGAGGGTAGTATAAGACCTGAAAATATCAATGAATATATTGGTCAAAGTGAAGTTAAAGAAAATTTAAACATATTTATGAAAGCCTCTCTTATGAGAGATGAAGTGCTTGATCACGTTTTATTATATGGTCCACCTGGGCTTGGTAAAACGACACTTGCTTATATAATCGCAAATGAAATGGGTAGTAATATTAAAACAACAAGTGGACCTGCTATTGAAAAAAGTGGGGACTTAGCCGCTATATTATCAACATTAGAACCTGGGGATGTTTTATTTATTGATGAAATTCATAGAATGCCTAGGTTTATTGAAGAAATACTTTATTCTGCAATGGAAGATTTTACACTTGATATTATTGTTGGTAGTGATGCGTCAAGCAGAAGTATTAAAATAGATTTACCACATTTTACTTTAGTAGGTGCAACTACAAGAGTAGGCGACTTAACAGGACCATTACGTGATAGATTTGGTATTATTTCTAAACTTAATTTTTATAGTATAGACGAACTTAAACAAATTGTTTTAAGGACAAGTAAAGTGTTAGATAGTAATATTGAAGTAGACGCTGCAATAGAACTTGCGAGAAGAAGTAGGGGTACACCTAGAATCGCCAACCGTTTATTTAAAAGAGTAAGAGATTATGCTTTGGTAATGGGTAGTGGTACTATTGATTTAAAGATTACTAAGTATGCCTTAGATAAATTAAAAGTTGATGAATTTGGTCTTGATGCTACTGATTATAATTTACTAGAATCAATAATTGAAAAATTTAATGGTGGACCTGTTGGAATAGATGCACTTGCCGCAAGTATTGGAGAAGAAGCAGGAACAATTGAAGATGTATATGAACCTTATTTACTACAAAATGGGTTTTTAAAAAGAACAAGTAGAGGTAGGGTTGTAACTGAAAAGGCTTACAAACATCTTAGAAAGGAATAATATGAAAGTAAAAGATTTTGATTTTGATCTACCAAAAGAGTTAATCGCACAAACGCCGATTTTAAAAAGAGATACATCAAGACTTTTGGTTTTAAATAGAGAAAATGGAGATATAAAACATAAGCATTTTATTGATGTAATTGATTATATGGAAAAAGGAGATACCTTAGTTTTAAATGATACCAAGGTAATGCCTGCAAGGCTTTATGGGGTAAAAGAAGAAACTAATGCGGCTATTGAAATTTTAATGCTTAAGGAAATAGAAAATGATTTATGGCAGTGTTTGGTAAAGCCAGCTAAAAGAATAAAAGTAGGTACTATTGTTAAGTTTTCTGATAAATTAAGGGCAAAGTGTACAAAAATAGAAGATGATGGAATAAGGTATTTTAAATTTATTTATAGTGGTGTTTTATATGAAATATTAGATGAGCTTGGAGAAATGCCACTGCCTCCTTATATTCACGAAAAATTAAAGGAAAAAGATAGATATCAAACTGTTTACGCAAAAAATATTGGTAGTGCGGCAGCACCAACTGCGGGGCTTCATTTTACTAATCAGCTTTTAGAAAAAATAAAAGAAAAAGGAGTTAATATTGCTTATATAACTTTACACGTAGGACTTGGAACTTTTAGACCAGTTGTGGTAGATGATGTAAAAGATCATAAAATGCATAGTGAATTTTATATTATGAATGAGGAAACTGCAAAGTTATTAAATGAAACTAGAAAAAATAATCACAAAATTATAAGTGTTGGAACTACAACTACTAGGACGCTTGAAACAATAATGAGTTTGTATGGCACTTTTAAAGAAGCATCTGGATTTACCGATATATTTATTTATCCTGGATATGAATTTAAAGGAGTGGATGTGTTAATTACTAATTTTCATTTACCAAAATCAACTCTTGTAATGCTTGTAAGTGCATTTGCGGGAAAAGAAAATATATTAAATGCATATAATGAAGCAATAAAAGAAAAATATCGTTTCTTCTCATTTGGAGATAGTATGATTATTGTGAAGGAGTAAGAATATGGTTATTGTAATCGCAGGTCCAACTGGAACTGGTAAAACTGATTTAAGTTTATTTCTTGCAAAAAAATTAAATGGTGAAATTATAAATGCTGATAGTACACAGGTTTATAAAAATTTAAATATTGGTGTTGGCAAAGTAGAAGACACTAAGAATGTACCTCATCATTTACTTAGTGTGCTTGATATAACCAAGGATTATACTGTTTTTGATTTTCAAAAGGATGCAAGAAATTGTATTAACGAAATTATAAGTAAGGGTAAAACACCAATCATAGTTGGTGGAACAGGGCTATACTTAAAGGCTTGTTTATATGATTTTGAATTTGAAAAAAAAGGAAATAATACATATGATGGTTATAGTAATGATGAACTTTATCAAAAGTTATTAGAAGTTGATCCTAATACTAATATACATTTGAATAATAGAAAAAGGGTGATAAGTGCTTTAAATTATTATGAAGTCAACCATAAGCCTTATAGTGAAAAGAAAAAAAATGATAAGCTTTTATATGATGTCTTGTTTATTGGTCTTACTTGTGATAGGGATTTGCTTTATTATAAAATAAATAAAAGGGTCGATAGTATGATAAAAAGTGGTCTTATAGAGGAAGCAAAGGCTATATATGATACTGGTATTAGAACAAAGGCTGTGATGACACCAATTGCCTATAAGGAATTATTTGAATATTTTGATGGTAATATGACTCTTGAAGAAAGCATATCTCTTATAAAAAAACGTAGTAGAAACTACGCTAAAAGGCAATATACTTGGTTTAATAATCAAATGAAATTAAATTGGTTTAAAGTTAATTATGAAGATTTTTCTAAAACTGAAAACGAGGTGCTGGAATTTATTAAAAACTACAAAAAGTAGTTTTTTTCTATAACAAAAAAGACCAATGGTCTTATCTGTTGTAGAATTCAATAATTAATGATTCATCGATATCTGCATTAAGTTCACTACGTTCAGGCATTCTAACGTAAGTTCCTTCCATTTTCTTATCATCGAATGTAACAAATGCTACTCTATTTTGTAATGTTTCTAATGAAGATTTTACAATAGCAAGTTCTTTGTCTTTTTCTCTTAAACCGATAACATCGCCAGGCTTAACGATGTAAGATGGAATATCAACTTTATTACCATTAACAGTAATGTGTCCGTGATTTACAAGTTGTCTAGCACCTCTTCTTGTAGTAGAAAAACCAATGCGATAAACTAAGTTGTCTAAACGGCTTTCTAATAATCTAAGTAAATTTTCACCGTGTACACCTTTCATTTTACCTGCTTTAACAAAAACTTTTTTAAATTGTTTTTCACTTAACCCATACATAAATCTAACTTTTTGTTTTTCTTGTAATTGAATACCATAGTTTGATAACTTTGATTTTCTTTTTCTATCTTGACCATGTTGTCCAGGAATATAAGGCTTTTTCGCAAGTTCTTGTCCTGTTTCTAATGTAGAAAAACCAAGCCTTCTAGATATTTTGTATTTTGGTCCAGTATAACGAGACATATTTTTTCCTCCCTTCCTGCGTAAGGGTCCTTTTGCCAAGCCATAGGGTGTATTATACTAATATCTTTGATAAGCAGCCTTACAAAGATAACCCCTTAGGGAATAAACACATTATAACCATCAAAAAGACGCTGCTTTTTTTACGCCCTTTAATTATAATATGTTTTACTAGATAAGTCAATACTTAAATTTTAGTTGTATGATTAATTTATGATAATGTTTTAAGTGTTAGTATTTGATTATGTCTCAAATATAATGTAATATATATCACTCGAG
>CAYXTH010000028.1:0-10534 GCA_964468025.1 uncultured Muribaculaceae bacterium
TTTGAGACATTTTCGCAAGTTATCACTTAAGACATTATCACAAGTTAATCATAAAAACCGAAACTCAAATTATGTAAATATGGACTATTTTGAGAGAAACTGTTATAATAGTGATATATCAAGATTTCTTAGATGGCTAGCATCTTCAACAAAAGGAAAAATGTTTGAAATGACGAAATACATGGCATTGAAAAAACAGCTAAGGCTATGCCAAAAGAGAAAATATCCTTTGATTTAATTAGTAAAATTACTGGTCTTTCCATAGATAAAATTGAAAGCCTAAAATAAATATAAAATTGCACGCTATAAATGTGTTGCTTTTATTATTATATTTTCCAATATAAAAAACAAATTAAAATTTTACCATTTAAACAATTGATTATGTGGCTTTATTTTAGATATAATAAAACCAATATAAGGAGATGATGCAAATGGATTTAAGTACACTTAATGATGCACAAAAAGAAGCAATTAAAAAAACTGATGGCCCAATACTAGTATTGGCGGGAGCCGGTAGTGGGAAAACAAAAGTTTTAACGACAAAAGTTGCCTACCTTATAAATGAAAAATGTACAAGTCCTGAAAATGTTTTAGCAATCACTTTTACTAATAAAGCCGCAAAAGAAATGAAAGCCCGTATATTTAAAATGCTTGGTAGTGTTGCTTACAATATACAAATATCAACATTTCATTCATTAGGATTACTTATATTAAGAGAAAATTATAAAAAACTAGGATTTGAAAAAAACATTACTATATTAGATAGTGATGACAGTTTAACAGTTATTAAAAAAATAATTAAAGATATGAACTTAGATCCTAAAATGTATAACCCTAGGGCTATTAGAAATAAAATAAGTAGTGCGAAAAATGAACTATTAGATAGTAAAGCATATAATAGAATTGCTTGCAATGATTATGAACAAGTAGTTGCGGATGTTTTTTCTCGATATGAAAGAAAAATAAAAAACAATAACTCAGTGGATTTTGATGATTTACTTGCTTTACCAATAAAACTATTTAAAAAATATCCAGATGTTTTAAAATCTTATCAAGAAAGATTTAAATATATTTTAGTAGATGAGTATCAAGATACTAATGAAGCTCAGTATATTTTAATAAAAATGCTTAGTAGTAAATATAAAAATGTTTGTGTTGTTGGAGATATAGACCAATCTATATATGGTTTTAGGGGCGCGAATTATAGAAATATTTTGAATTTTGAAAAAGATTATCCAAATGCTTATACAGTGAAACTAGAAGAAAATTATCGTTCTACCGCCAACATACTGAACGTCGCAAATGATATTATTAAAAACAATAAAAAAAGAAAAGAAAAAATTCTTTGGACAAGAAATGAAGATGGTCTTAAAATTAAATATCATAGGGCCTATGATGAAAAAGATGAGGCCCACTATGTGGCTGTAAAAATAAAAAAGTTGTTAGAAAAAGGTGTATCTAAAAAAGATATTGCTATTTTATATAGAACTAATGCCCAGTCAAGAAGTATGGAAGAAGAAATGCTTTCTGAAAATATTCCTTATAAAGTAGTAGGTAGTTTTTATTTCTATAATAGAAAAGAAATAAAGGATCTAATTAGTTATTTAAAACTTATATATAATCCCCACGATGATGTTAGCTTAATGAGAATTATAAATGTTCCTAAAAGACAAATAGGTGCGAAAACTATTGAAAATATTGCGACAAAAGCTCTTGAAAAAGGAATCTCTATGTATGATGCAATTGATAGTGGAAAAGAACTTGCCTTTAAACTGCTTATAGAAGATTTAAGAAGAAAAAGTGAAGATATTTCACTTACGGAACTTGTTGACTTAATACTTGATAAAAGTGATATGAAAGGAAAACTTGAAAAAGAAAAAACTATTGAGGCTGAAGTTAGGCTTGAAAATTTAGAAGAATTCAAATCTATTACTAAAAATTTTGAAAAAAATAATGGCATTGTTTCGTTAGAAGAATTTTTACTTGAAATAAGTCTTGTATCTGATATTGAAGAACACAAAAACAATACTGATGTAGTAACGCTTATGACAATACATGCCGCAAAAGGACTTGAATTTGACTATGTATTTCTTATTGGACTTGAAGAAGGATTGTTTCCGCATTTTAACAGTATAGATAGTGAAGAAGATTTAGAGGAAGAGAGAAGACTTTGTTATGTTGCGGTTACTAGGGCCAAAAAATCATTAACTATATTAAATACTAAAAGAAGAATGATTTATGGTAAAACTAGTCAAAATGTTCCTAGTAGATTTATTGATGAAATTGATTCAAAGTATTTAGATAGGGATGAAAAAGAAGAAATAACTATAAAGAAAGAAGATATGATTGATGAAAATGCTACTTATGAACTTGGTGATAAGGTCATTCACGATAAATATGGTGAAGGTATAATTGTTGGTATTGGTAGTGTTTTAACTATTGCATTTAGCCATAAATATGGTATTATAAAGATAATGAAAGGTCATAAAAGTATAAGAAAGGTGGAATAAAATGATTTTGAATATTATTGATAAGTTAAATGAACTAATTGAACCATTTAAGGATTTTATGATGGAAAACCATAATAATCCGATAGTATGGATGGCGATATTTTTAATAGGACTTGTTGTATTTGGTCTTACATATAATGCTCTTCATAGAGATTAGATAAAACTTAATAAAGTATTGTAAAAATATGATAATATGTATTTGTAAGATTTATTTCTTACAATTTAATGAAAAGACCCGTAATTTAAGTTTTTTATGAAGGACATTTTAAAAATTCGGAGTCAATATTAAGAATTCAACTTTTTTCGGTCAGTGTATACTGGCCTTTTTTGTGGTAACATTCTTCAAAGATTTACAATATTTTTAAAAATGTAAATGTTTACATATGAATACAACTAATATAATGTATATATCGTTATTTGTCATAACATTTAATTGATAATAAAACTAAATTAAGGTATAATAAATTATAAGGTGATAAGAATGTTAGAAAAAAGAATTGATGAACTAATAAAAATAATAAATAAGGCAAATTATGAATATTATACATTAGATAAACCTACAATAACAGATCAAGAATACGATAGATATATGCAAGAACTAACTAGGCTTGAAGAAAAAAATCCCACATTAAAAAGAGAAGATTCTCCAACTGTTAGAGTGGGTGGACAAATAATTGATTCTTTTAAAAAAGTAACACATGAAATACCTATGCTTTCACTTGGTAATGTATTTAATGAAAGCGAAATACTGGCCTTTGATGAAAGAATTAAAAAAGTTATAAAAGACCCTAAATATGTATGTGAACTTAAAATAGATGGGCTTTCCGTATCATTACTTTATAAAAATGGTAAACTAGTAAGAGCGGCAACAAGGGGAGATGGTGTTACTGGGGAAGATATTACCCATAATGCTAAAACTATAAAAAGTATTCCCCTTATTATAAATAAAAATATAGATATTGAAGTTCGCGGAGAAATATATATGAGTAAAAAATCATTTAATAAATTAAATGAAAGTGGTGAAAATTTCGCAAATCCTAGAAATGCCGCGGCGGGTAGTGTTAGGCAGTTAGATTCAAGTGTTGCGGCAAGTAGAAATTTATCTTGCTTTATATACCATTTACCTAATCCAGAAGATTATAACATTTATACTCATTATGATGCTTTAAACTTTATGAAAGAACTTGGGTTTATTGTTAATCCAAATAATAAAAAAATAAATAATATAAGTGAAATGCTTAAATATATTGAACATTGGACTAAAAATAGAAAAACACTTCCTTATGAAATAGATGGTATTGTTATTAAAGTTAATGATATAAATTATCAACAATTATTAGGTTTTACTGCCCGTAGTCCTAAGTGGGCAACCGCATATAAATTTCCTGCCGAAGAGGTTTTAACAAAAGTAAAAGATATAATATTTACTGTAGGCAGAACAGGTCAAGTAACACCTAGTGCGGACTTAGAACCGGTTAGAATTATGGGGTCTGTTATTTCAAGAGCAACACTACATAATGAAGATTATGTAATCAGTAAAGATATAAGGGTAGGAGATGTTGTTTCTATTAAAAAAGCCGGCGATGTTATTCCGGAAATAGTTAAAGTAATTACTGATAGAAGAGTTGGTACTGAAAAAAAATTTGTTATGGCTACAAACTGTCCTATATGTGGTAATGCTTTAACTAGAAATGAAGAACAGTCTGCTTATTATTGTTATAATCCTCATTGTGATGCGAAAAAACAAGAAAAATTAATACATTTTACTAGCCGTAAAGCTATGAATATAATTGGTTTTGGTGATAGAATTATTGAAGATTTTTATAATATGGGTTATTTAAAAAATTATGATGATTTTTATAATTTAAAAGAACATAAAAGAGATCTTATGGAACTTGAAGGTTTCGGAGAAAAGAGTGTTGATAATTTACTTGAAGAAATAGAAAAAAGCAAAAACAATTCATTAGAGCGTTTATTGTTTGGACTTTCTATCCGTCACGTAGGAGAAAAAACTGCCAATATTCTTGCAAAAAATTATATAACTGTAGATAATTTAATGACTGCTTCCTTTGAAGAAATAAGTGCAATTAAAGATATTGGAAATATAATTGCGAAAAGTGTAGTAAATTATTTTAAAAATGAAGATAATGTTGATTTAATAAATAGACTAAAAAAACATAATGTTAATATGATTTATTTAAAGAAAACTATTAGCAATGAAACATTTTTTACTGATAAAACTTTTGTTTTAACTGGTGTATTAGAGAATTTTACTAGGGATTCAGCTAAGGCCAAAATAGAAGCCCTTGGTGGTATTTGCACTGGTAGTGTTAGTAAGAAAACCGATATTGTTATTGCGGGTATGGAAGCAGGCAGTAAACTAAAAAAGGCAAATGAACTTGGTATTACTGTTTGGAGTGAAGATGATTTATTGAATGAACTTTCTAAATATTGATAAACCTTTTACAGGTTTATTTTATATTTACATTTTTAAGAACATTAGAGGCCTATGTAGAATATTACCTTTAATATATAAATAATATAAAAAATTTCTACTTTTCTTTTATAAAAAAATTTGCTATAATTATTATTAGAATAGGAGAGATAAGTATGAATGAAAGTAACAATCCAAATAAGGATACAAATAACTTAAATTATAGTTTTGATTTTGCAGGTAAAGTAGATGAAACCCCAGTGCAACAATCAGTAGAAAATGTTGAACCTACCCAAGTTGAACCTACTCAAAATTTAGGGCAACAATTAAATGTAATGCAAGCAACATCCATGCCAGTAGAAGATACTGCGTCAGTACAAAATTCGATAAATACCACACCACCAGTAGAAACACCACAATCTACAGTACAACCAGTGGCACAGTCAGTAGAGCCTGCATCTACTCAAACAGTAGCAGATCAAAACCCACAAGTGGTTAATAATGCTGAAATACAAGTACCAATGCAAAATGTAGAACAAACGACTGAAGAAAAAAATCAAAACCAAGAAGAACAAAACAAAAAAGGTACTTTACATTTTATAATAATTTTATTTGTAATTATAGTTATTTTTATAATCGCAATACCATTTATAAAAAAGTTGATAGGTTAATCCTATCATTTTTGATTTATAATCTTTAAAAAGTCATTTATTCTATAATAATTATCACTATATTTAGATACTTCTTTTAAAAGTGAATTAAAGACATTGTTTATATTATTATTTTTTATACTAAAACATTCATAGTATAAATATTTTAACTTATCATACTCTTTATTTTTAAACATATTTGTTAAACTTTTAATAATAAACTTGCTTTGTAAAATTTGTGCCCTTGTTTTAAAATCATTTTTTTCTAAATTACTATTAACCAAATAATGGACATCCCTAGTAACATTATTACTAGTAATTTCCAAAACCTCATCACATTCCTCTAACAAAAGTGAACTTTTCCCAACCACACACCCATTTTTACTTAGCTTAATACCCATCGCATCTTTATTAGAACATATTATACAAGCATATTTCAAAGTACATATATCATATTTTTTAAATACCTGCGTTTTATTATAAATTGTATCTAAAAAACAACTATCAAAGGTGATACTATTATACTTAATATTTAAAAACACCTTATCACTTACCTTAATTATAGGTGTTTTTTTAATATGGCATACTTTATCATCATTATTCCAGTTATAAAAATCATAATATTCATTTTGAAAATTTAATAGGATATCGTATATGTAATTCATCATTATCTCCTTTCGGCAAAAATATAACTAGCGTAATAATAATTAAACCAATAGGTCCAATTAAACAAGCAGGGCTGCTACAAATAAAATGTACATATTCTTTAAAATTATACCCTAAAGAAAGTAAATTCAAATAACTAATAATGAAAACAAATCCAATAGTACTAAAACCAAAGCCAACTAAAAAACCAAAAACTCTTATTAGCAATATAATCACCTACAATTCTGGATTAGTAATATCTTCTGCGGTAATATCATTTATACTATCAAACGCAACAAATAAAACAATTAAACTCGCAATTAAATTAAAAGTCCCCGCACTAAGTTGTAAATTGCTATGAAAAATATCTTTACTACTATAATTCTTATTATTATTTCTTTCAATAATATTTATAAATAAATAACCTACTACAATTAAAGTATTAAAAGACCTATTAAAAAGTAAAATATTAGTCTCATCCTTTTTATTATAAAATTTACATCCTTTTAATTTTAATACTTCATTATAAGAAAGAGATATTGAAATTAAAATAGAAACAATTAAACAAAAAGAAAGAAACATTTGAATGTAATATAACTTTTCTTCATCAAGGTTATAATTACTAGGCATTTAATTATCCCTTAAATTTTTAATCTCATAAAGTTCACTTACAGTAACAAATTGATATCCCATATTTTCAAGCTCACTTATTACCTTATCTAATGCATCTTTTGAATAACTATGATTATCATGCATTAAAATAATACTGCCATCACTAGCAAAAGGGATAACATTTTTAAGTATTTTATCAGTTTTTTTAACTTTCCAGTCCAAAGAATCAACATCCCATAAAACAAATTTTAAATCAGTATAAGTTTTAAGTTTATTTGTATAACCTCCGTAAGTTGGTCTAAATAATTTAGGAGTAAAACCCGTTATTTTTTTAACCGCTTTTTGTGTGTTTTCAAGTTCGCTTTTAAATTCATTTTCATTTAACCTGTTTAACCACTTATGACTATAAGAATGGTTCCCTATTTCACTACCTTCTTTAAGCATTCTTTGTAGTTCTTTTTGGTAAAACTCTACCTTATTACCAACTACAAAAAATGTTGCACAGGCATTGTGTTTTTTTAAAATATCTAAAATAGACTTAGTATATTTACTAGGACCATCGTCAAAAGTCAGGGCAATAATTTTTTTATCAGGATCAATGTTTTTTTTCTTAATAGAAATATAAGTATCTTCATCTTTTTGCTTATCTATATCAATTAAAAGACTAAGAGAATTTAAAGGAATATCTAAATATATAATCTCATTACTTTCATTTAACAAAGTAGGATTGAAATAAAGAGTTAAATTTTCATTATCAATAGTAAAATAATCATAACTAACATTAGATAAAAAATCCATATCAGCTTCTACATATTTTTTAAGCAAAGACTTTTTAATATCATAATCTAAAACATCTAAATTATCAACAATGTCTTCCATAGTTAAAAATTTGTTATTTTTTTTATCATAAGTAAATGTTTTAATTTTATTTATAGTTTTATCAGTATATATTTCAGTATTTAAACTAACATTTATAACATTATCATTTAATTCTTTATATGTATAAGAAATATTTAACTCTGGCTTTTTGAAATTTTTTTTAATGGATTTAAAACTATTATAAGTTCTATTAACATATGAACTAATCGCATTATTTAAAACATTACTATTAGTAATAGGGTAGTGAATAGAAACCAAAGAAGCATCTTCTTTTATAATACTAACAACACCTTTATTTGTACAACCTGTAACTAAAAATAAAACTGAAATAAATACTATTATTTTTTTAACCATAAATTCCACCTAGTCAATTATATGTATAAATATATAGAATATACGAACAAAAAAAGCGAACAAATTACTTGCTGATATATTTTTAAACATAAAATATTTTTTTACCTAAAATTATAAAAAGTGTAAAAGTAAAAAAATGGAAAAATCAAATTTTTTGATAAAAAAGAAAAAACTAAATAAAATACATATAAAGATAAATGCCTTATTTTATAAGGTTAAAATGTTTTTTTAACTTATATGTTACAAAAATCAAAAAAATTAAAATCATGAAAAAAATAAAAATGTAAAATTTTTGAAAATAAAAATTTTAAAAAAGTCTGAAAATAAAGGCCTTACAAAAATTAAGTAAAAAAACTTTTAAAAAAGCGAACATTTTTCTTGACCTTTTGACTTAACTGTGCCATAATTAGGTTAAAGATAGGAGGACGAATTATGATAGAAACAGAAGAAGCCCTAAGTGGTTTAGAAGTTATAAAAAGGAATGGAAAAAAAGTTCATTGGAACGGCACTAAAATTGCGGTGGCAATTAAAAAGGGTTTTGATAGTATAACTGATAATGAAGAATTTAAGTATAAAGAAGAAGATGTAAATAAGGTTTATAATTCAGTTATAAAAAAAATAGAAAAAGACTATACATCTGATGGCAAAATTAAAATTGAAACAATTCAAGATTTAATTGAAGAAGAATTAAAAAAACAAGGATATGAAGATGTTTATAAATCATTTTCGGAGTATAGAGAAAGAAGATGTGTATCAAGACAAATTTTCTTCGGTGAAAAAAAACAACATAAGTTTTTAAAATCTATTGAGGGACTTGGCTTGAAATCAGCTTTTGAAGAAGACGCGAAAAGAGAAAATGCAAATGTTGATGGAGATACACCGATGGGAACAATGCTTCAATATGGCAGTACAGTTTCAAAAGAGTTTGCGAAAGCATATTTAATGAAACCAAAATTTGCAGAGGCACATGAAAATGGTGATATTCATATTCATGATATGGATTTTATGCCTATGGGTACAACTACGTGCTGTCAAATTGATTTAGAAAAGTTATTTGAACACGGTTTTTCAACAGGCCACGGTCATTTAAGAGAGCCTAATGATATTATGAGTTATTCCGCACTTGCGGCTATTGCTATTCAGTCAAACCAAAATGATCAACATGGTGGTCAAAGTATTCCAGCTTTTGATTATTATTTGGCACCTGGTGTTCTTAAAACATTTAAAAAACAATTTAAACAAGCTATAAATGATTATTTAGAATATTCAGAATTTAATTATTTTATAAATATGGATAAGATTGCCAAAGATATTGATAAGTTAAAATCAATTGATGTTAATCTTGAAGCTTTTGAAAATTATACA
The DNA here is from genome assembly GCA_964468025.1 of uncultured Muribaculaceae bacterium. Classification (GTDB taxonomy): domain Bacteria; phylum Bacillota_I; class Bacilli_A; order RF39; family UBA660; genus Coprosoma. Next base: position 9,450 of record CAYXTH010000028.1, read on the forward strand.
AAAGGTTCAAAGGAGGTTAAAAGGTTATTTGAAATAAGTTATGAAAAAGCTATACAAAAAACCGATAGAATAACTTATCAAGCAATGGAAGCATTTATTCATAATTTAAATACAATGCATTCAAGAGCAGGGGCACAAGTTCCATTTTCATCAATAAATTTTGGAACTGATACATCAAAAGAGGGTAGAATGGTGATGAAAAATTACTTGCTTGCAGCGGATGCTGGTCTTGGACATGGAGAAACACCAATTTTCCCAATATCTATATTCAAGGTAAAAGAGGGTGTTAACTATAATCCAGGAGATCCAAACTATGATTTATTTAGATTATCTTGTGAAGTATCTGCCAAAAGGCTATTTCCAAACTTTTCATTTATTGATTCTCCATTTAATTTAGCAGATTATAATCCTGATGATTATAGAACGGAAGTTGGTTATATGGGTTGCCGTACTAGAGTTATGAGTAATGTAGTTGATCCTAATAAAGCAATTACTCCTGGGCGTGGTAACTTATCATTTACATCAATTAATTTACCAAGACTTGGTATTAAACACGGAAAAGTAAGTGGTGAACTTGATTTGGATGGTTTCTTTGAAGAATTAGAAAAAAAGCTTGATTTAGTTAAGGATCAATTACTTGAAAGATTTGAAATACAATGTAATAAAAGGCTTTACAATTTTCCATTCTTATTAGGTCAAGGTGTATGGATTGATAGTGAAAAGTTAAAACCAAAAGATAGACTTAGAAAAATTTTAAAACATGGTACACTTACTATTGGTTTTATTGGTCTTGCGGAATGTTTAAAGGCTTTGATTGGTAAACACCACGGAGAAAGCAAAGAGGCAAGAGAATTAGGACTTAAAATTGTTTCATTTATGAGGCAAAAAACTGATGAATATGCGAAAAAATATAATTTGAATTTCTCTTTAATTGCTACACCTGCGGAAGGTTTATCTGGTAGATTTACTAATATTGATAAAGCAATTTATGGAAAAATAAAAGGTGTTACGGATAGAGAGTATTATACAAATTCATTCCATGTTCCAGTTTATTATAATATAAGTATTGCGAAAAAGTTAGAAAT
>CAYXTH010000029.1:0-10347 GCA_964468025.1 uncultured Muribaculaceae bacterium
AAGTTACTTGCATCCATTATTTTTCATCCCCTTCCAGAATTTCTTCAAAATTTTCATTTTCATCAAAATCTTCTTTGTTTTCTTCAAGTTCATTTTGATTTTCTTCAAGTTCATTTTGGCTTTCTTCAAGTTCGTTAGCTAATGAACTTTCTTCATTATTTGCTTCTTCTTTGGCTCTAAGTATTTCACTTTCCAAATCAGATTCCACAATATAACTATCTTTTTCGGCCTCTTCTAAGTCTTTAAGTTCTACAAACTGACCATTTTTATTTAATACTGTTATATCAAGTCCAAGTGCTTGGAATTCTTTAATAACAACTTTGAAACTTTCTGGTACTCCTGGGGCTGGTAATTCTTCACCTTTTACTAAGGCTTCATAAACTTTAACACGGCCTGTTACATCATCAGATTTAATAGTCATCATTTCTTGAAGAACGTGAGCAGCACCATAAGCATATAATGCCCAAACTTCCATTTCTCCGAATCTTTGACCACCAAACTGTGCTTTACCACCAAGTGGTTGCTGAGTAACAAGTGAATAAGGTCCAGTTGAACGAGCATGTAGTTTATCATCAACCATATGGTCAAGTTTAATCATATACATAACTCCAACACTAATACGGTGATCAAATTTTTCACCAGTACGGCCATCGTATAATACCATTTTACCATCAGTAGATTGTCCAGCTTCATCCAAAGCTTCAATAATTTCTTCACGAGATGCACCATCAAATACTGGTGTTGCCATATAAACATTTAAGTTTTTAGCAGCCATACCTAAATGAAGTTCTAGGATTTGTCCTATATTCATTCTTGATGGAACTCCAAGTGGATTAAGTAGTACATCTACTGGTGTACCATCTTCCATATAAGGCATATCTTCTTCTGGAAGAACTAGTGAAATAACACCCTTGTTACCATGACGACCAGCAATTTTATCTCCAACAGTAATTTTACGTTTTTGTGCAATATAAATTCTTATCTTTTTACTTACTCCTGCTGGTAGTTCATCATTATCTTCTTTTGATAATACTTGTACATTATGAACAATTCCACCGCCACCATGCTGTACCCTAAGAGATGTATCTCTTACTTCACGAGTTTTTTCACCAAAAATAGCGTGCAATAATTTTTCTTCACTAGTAAGTTCAGCCATACCTTTTGGTGTAACTTTACCAACTAATATATCATCATCTTTAACTTCTGTACCAATTCTTATAATACCATTTTCATCTAAATTTTTACGTGCTTCTTCACTTACATTTGGAATATCTCTTGTAAATTCTTCCGCACCCAATTTTGTGTCACGGCATTCAATATCATAACTTTTAATATGAATAGATGTATAAGCATCATCTTTAACTAATTTTTCATTTAAAACAACTGCATCTTCATAATTATATCCTTCAAAGTTTACAAATGCGACTGTAACATTTTTACCTAAGGCCATCTCACCTTGATCCGTACTTGGACCATCAGCAATAATCATATCCTTAGTAATTTTATCACCTTTTTTAACAATAGGTATTTGATGATAACAAGTGTACATATTACTACCTTCAAATTCTTGTAAGTAATAAGTATCTGTACCCTTTTTATTTTTAACAATTATTTTTTTTGCATCAACATATTCAACAACGCCATCGGCTTTTGCGATAACAACCGCTCCAGAATCTCTTGCAGCAATAGATTCAACACCTGTACCTACAAGTGGAGCTTCACTTCTTAAAAGTGGAATTGCTTGACGTTGCATATTAGCTCCCATCAAGGCTCTCTTACCATCATCGTGTTCAAGAAATGGAATACCACTAGTTGTAATTGAAATTATTTGTTGTGGTGATACATCCATATAATCAACTTGATTAGTAGAAACCATTAAATTATCTGTTTGATATCTTACTGGAACTCTTTCTTCAACAATAGTATCATTTTCTACTTTAACAGTTGCAGGTGCGATATAATATTCAAGTTCTTCATCAGCAGTCATATAAACAATTTCATCAGTAAGTTTACTGTTAGATACTCTTCTATATGGTGTCATAATAAATCCATATTCATCAATTTTTGCATAACTAGCAAGCGATGTAATAAGTCCGATATTTGGTCCTTCCGGAGATTCTACTGGGCAAAGTCTTCCATAATGTGATGGGTTAACATCACGTACTTCCATACCTGCTCTATCTCTTGAAAGTCCCCCTGGTCCTAATGAAGATAATCTTCTTTTATGTGTAAGTTCTGCAATTGGATTTACCTGATCCATGAATTGTGATAACTGACTACTACCAAAGAATTCTTTAATAGCAGCAGTAAGTGGTCGAATGTTAATTAAACTTTTTGGAGTAATATCATTAACATCCTGAGTACTCATTTTATCTCTAATATTTCTTTCAATTCTACTAATACCAATTTTAAATTGATTTTGTAAAAGTTCTCCAACCTGTTTTACACGTCTATTTGCTAAATGATCTATTTCATCAAACTTACCAATACCTTCAAGTAAATTCAAATAGTATGATACAGTTGCATATATATCAGATATAGTAAGCCTCCTGATTTCAATGTTTTGATCATTACCAATAATCTTAACAACTTTATCTTTATCGTTATTTGAATATACTTTAATAATTTGAACTTCATTATAAGAATCAAGATCTTCATTTATAAGTACTTCTTTTTTACCATAGCCATTCGCTAAGGCTGGTTTAATTTTATTTAAAACTTCCTTAGTTACAACATCGCCCTTTTTCGCAAGTGTTTCACCGCCTACCTTAATATTTTCGGCAAGTGTACAACCAGTAAGTCTTTCCGCAACATTTAATTTTTTATTAAATTTATAACGACCTACTTTTGCTAAATCATAACGGAAAGCATCGAAAAATCTAGTAATTAGTTGGTTCTTCGCACTTTCTAATGTACTAGGCTCACCTGGTCTTAATTTTGAATGAATATCAATCAAAGCTTCATCAGTGTTTTTATTAGCATCTTTTTCAAGGGTTTTTAAAATATAATCATCTTCACCAAATAAGTCAATTATATCTTCATCACTAGATAAACCAATTGCCCTTAAAAGAGTTGTAATTGGAACTTTTCTCGTTCTATCTATTCTTACATAGATAACTCCCCTAGCATCTGTTTCATATTCAAGCCAAGTACCATGTGATGGTATTATTTGACTGGCAATAGTAATACGACCATTTTTCTTATCTACTTCTTTACTAAAATAAACTGATGGTGCCCTTACTAATTGCGAAACAATCGCCCTTTCGGCTCCATTTATGATAAATGCTCCACTATCAGTCATAAGTGGCATATCACCTAAATAAATTTCTTGTTCTTTAACTTCCCCAGTTTCTACATTAAAAAGTCTTGCTTCAACTCTTAGTGGCGCAGCATAAGTTGAATACCTTTCTTTACTTTGTTTAATTGTATATCTAGGAGATTCAAAAACATAATCACCGAATTCTAGCGATAAATTTCCAGTAAAACTCTCAACTGGAAAAATATCTTCAAATACCTCTTTAATTCCTTCTTGTAAAAACCATTCATATGATTTTTTTTGAATTTCTAACAAATTGTTTAATTCAATTGCATTTTTTGTTTTAGCGTAACTTCTTCTTTCACGCTTGTCATTAATTTTTTTAATTGTATAAGCCAATTTCTCACCCCTATGGACTAGTTTTTTTGTGTTTTCATATACCAAAAAAAGTACATGCCGCCAATTTATAATTATAAACGTTTGTCTTCAACTTGTCAACGCTTTTTACTTTATTTATTATGTTTTTTTATTGTTTTATTTTCTTTATATCAATTTCTTTATTTAATGAAGTTTTTACTATGTTTATATCAATAATACTTCATAATCTTCACTTAGCACTAAAAATGTATTTGAGTTTTTTAAAAGTTCATAAAACAAACGATATAAAATTTATGACAATACGAATAACTTCTCATCATATATTATATTGCACTATTTACTGCTCATTTTTTAATTGCTTTTATTATATAAAAACCTTTGTTTTTGCAAACAATACTTGCATCATATATTTCATTTACTTTTTTATACATACTTTTAGCACCTTGATCTTTATGAATAACAAACCATAACTCACCATTTGTTTTTAAATGGTCTTTTGCCTCAAGCAGAAATTCATTTAATATTTCTTTTCCTACTCTAATTGGTGGGTTTGTAATTATATAATCATAAGTATCTGTTATATTTTCATAAATATTACTTTTAAATATATTTACTTTTTTATCATTTAATAAAGCATTTTTTTTAGCAAGATTCAAACTTCTTTCATTAACATCTACCATATCAACTGTATTTTCATCTGCTAAAACAATACCTATTGGTCCCCAACCACATCCTAAATCAAGTATTTTTCCTTTTATTTTTGGCAAGCTTTCAAGTAATGTTCTTGTTCCAAAGTCTAATCCTTTTTTAGAAAACACTCCATTATCAGTTATAAATGTATAATACTTACCTCTAACATTTACTTTTATTTCTTTTTCTTTACTAGGTAAGTTTTCATTTGTAAAATAATGTGCCATTATATCACCTTTTTATAAACAACCAAAGCCCGCACTAAAAAGTACAGGCTTATAATTATTTAATTATTTTAATTCTACGCTAGCGCCAGCTTCTTCGAATTTTGCTTTTAATTCATTAGCTTCGTCAGTAGAAATATTTTCTTTGATGTTACCGCCATTGTCTGCTAATTCTTTAGCTTCTTTAAGTCCTAAACCAGTAATATCTCTTACTAATTTGATAACTGGTATTTTGTTGCCACCAGCACTTGTAAGAACAACAGTTACTGTACTAGGTCCACTAGCTTCTTCAACAGCAGGTGCAGCAGCTACGGCTACAGCACTTGGATCTACACCAAATTCCTCCTTCATTGCATCTACTAATTCTTTTACTTCTAAAATAGTCATTTCTTTAAGACCACTAATAAATTCATCTTTTGTAAATTTTGCCATTTAAATCATCCTTTCTTATTTTTCTAAATTTTGACTATATAAGTCTAAACAAATTGATAAATCTTTTACAGTTTGCATTAAGCCACCAGCAAGCATTGTAAGTAGTCCATCTCTTGATGGGATAGTTGATAATTCTTTTAATTTACTTTCGTCTGCTACTTCACCATCAACAAGGCCAACTTTTAAAACTAAAGCTGAGTGGTTTTTCGCAAAATCGCTTAATACTTTAATAGGCACTACTGCGTCTTCTCCAAACGCTACTGCTTTTGGCCCATTAAGTTCATCTGCTAAATCAATATTTAAAGTATCAAAAGCCCTTTTAACCAAAGTATTTTTATAAACTTTAAGTTCAGAATTTGATTCCCTTAAAAGTCTTCTAAGTTCATTAGTTTCTTCGGCAGTTAACCCTTGATATTCAAAGAAAATTGTTGAACTAGCATTTTTTGTTTTTTCACTAATTTCACTAATAATTTCTTGTTTTTTATCTAAGATTTTTTGATTTGCCACTTTCTCGCCTCCTTATATATTGTATAAAAAAGCTCTGCATATAGACAGAGCGAAAGATTATATAAATCCTCGGTAGGAAATTAAGCTTATATAAGCACCTACTGTCTACGGCTTTTTTAAAACAAATTCATTATAACACAATGTTTTTTAAAAGTCAAAACTGTTTGTGTCGATTTTTATACCAGGACCCATTGTTGATGAAATAGAAATGTTTTTAATATATGTTCCTTTAACAACAAATGGTTTACTTTTAGCAATTAGAGTTACAAATGTTTTAATATTTTCAAGTAAGTCTTCATCACTAAACGATACTTTACCAACTAATGCATGAATATTACCATACGAATCAGTTCTATATTCAACACGTCCTTTTTTAATTTCTTCAACAGCTTTTTTAGTATCTACTGTTACTGTTCCAGTTTTAGGATTTGGCATTAAACCTTTTGGTCCAAGCACGCGTCCTAATTTACCCAAAGCAGGCATCATATCTGGAGTAGCTACAATAACATCAAAATCAAACCAGTTTTCTTTTGCAATTTTATCTAATAAATCAGTATCCCCTACATAATCAGCACCAGCCTCAGTAGCTGCCTTTGCAGCATCTCCCTTAGCAATTACTAATACTTTCTTAGTTTTACCAGTTCCTTTTGGAAGTAATGCAGCACCTCTTAATTGTTGTTCTGCTTTTCTAGTATCTAAATTTAAGTTCATTGCAAGTTCAACTGATGCATCAAAATTAGTTGTTGATGTTTCTTTAACTAATTTAACAGCATCTTCTTTTGTATAAAGTTTGTTTTTTTCCACTTTTTTAGCTGCTTCTAAATATTTTTTACTTTTTTTCATCTTTCTTCCTCCTTATGTGGTATTTGCGGATATTTCCTCCCACATAGGTATTACCTATGTATTATTCTTCAACTTTTACGCCCATATTTAAAGCTGTTCCCTCAACTACTTTCATAGCACTTTCAAGTGTATAACAGTTTAAATCTGGCATTTTTGTTTCAGCAATTTCTTTAAGTTGTTCCTTTGTAAGAGTTCCAACTATTTCATCTTTACCCTTAGCAGAACCTTTCTGAATTTTTAAAGCTTTCTTAATTAAAAATGGTGTTGGTGGAGTTTTAATTACAAAACTAAAAGTTCTATCTTCATAAATAGTAATTTCAACTGGTAATATATCTCCCATTTTATCTCTTGTTGCTTCATTATATTTTGTACAAAATTCATTTAAGTTAATTCCCGCAGGTCCTAAAACAGTTCCAACTGGTGGTTGTGCAGTTGCTTTTCCAGCTGGTAATTGTAATTTTATTATCTTAGTTACGTTTGCCACGAAAAACACCTCCTATATATTTTTTTCGCGAGTGGTAGTAATGATCATCCGCAACATCAAATCTCCCACTTAAAACTATATAAAACTATATAGCTCCTTAATAATAGCACATTTTAATTTGTTTGTAAATAGGTTTTAAAAGAAAAATCATACACTTGTAGTATGATTATGCTTTACTAATTTGTGATAATTTTAACTCAACAATAGTTTCTTGTCCATACAAATCAAGTGTGACTTCCATCTTAGCATTTTTAACATCAACTGATTTAATTTTACCATACATACCACTAAATGGTCCCTCGGTAACTTTTACAGATTCACCTTCTTTTAAATCCGTACTTAAATCAAGTCTACTTAATCCCATTGAACCAAGTACCCTATCAACTTCATCCGGTGATAATGGAAAAGGTTTTGCACCCTTACCAGAAGAACCAATAAATCCTGTAACACCCGGTGTATTACGAACAATAAACCAAGCCTCATCAGTCATTATCATTTCAACTAATATATAACCAGGAAACATTTTTTTTATTTTTTCTTTTCCATCTTCATCCATTTCTTTTTGTTCAGGAACAATAACCCTTAAAATATAGTCTTCCATTCCCATTGAGTTAGCACGCATTTCTAATTTTTCTTTCACCTTATTCTCGTGCCCTGAATAAGTATTAACAACATACCATTCTTTTTGCATTACAAATTCTCCTCCGCAAATGTTCTAACTGCAGCAATGATAACATCGGAAGCAACAAAGAATACTCCAAAAACTATTATACATAAAAGAACCGCAACTGAATATTTTATCATTTCCTTTTTCTTTGGCCATCTAACCCTAGCCATTTCTTTTTTTACACCGGCAAGAAACCTTGCAAATTTTTTCATTTTTTCACCTACTTTAATTTTCCAAAATAAAAACACCCGATGTGCTTAACTACATATTAGCACAAGCCCTTTAAAAAATCAAGTGTTTTCACTTATTTTTTTTGCCTTATTTTTTATCCTTTGAAGTGCATTATCAATAGACTTTGCGTCCCTATCTAATAAACTTGCAATTTCTTTATAATCAAGGCCATAATCCCTAAGCTCTAAAACTGTAATTTCAAAATCAGTTAATTTTGGTTTTAATAAATCATAAAAACTATCTTTATTATTAGCAATTATATTAAAAGGGTCTAACGATTTATCCATAACTGCCCTATCAAAACTGGTTATTGCTTTGTTTTCTTCTAACATTTCCATGGATAAAGACTCATTTAATATTTTATTTTTTTGACGATTATTTTTAACTATAAAACTTATTATACTTTTTTCAATGCAACTTTTGGCATATGTAAAAAACAAACTATTCTTGTCTTCTTTATATGTTTGCATTGCGTGAGTAAATCCAATATTGCCTTCTTGAATAAAATCACTAAGTTCTACTCCTTTAATTTTATTGGTTTGATACATACTATTGGCAATTTTATAAATAAGTGGTTTATATTTTTTATACAAAATTTCTCTTGCTTCTTCATTTTCTTTCATATCAAGAAGTTCATAATCATTTATATCCCTGTATATCATCTATTTCTAACCGCCTCATAAATAACAAGAGCCGCAGCAACCGATGCATTTAAACTATTTATTTTACCGTTCATAGGAATAGACACAATAAAATCACTATTTTTTCTAGTTACATTACTAATACCACTACCTTCATTACCAATTACTATAGCAATTTTGCCAGAATAATCAATTTTTTTAAAATCAGTACCATTCATATCAGTAGCAATTATCCAAAAACCATTTTCCTTTAACTTATTTATGGCAGTATTTATATTACTAACCATTACTACATTAACATTTTCAAGGCAGCCAACACTTACTTTCATAACAGTAGAATTTACTCTTACACTTCTATCTTTTGATATAATAATGTTTTTAATTCCAGCAGCATCACAAGTTCTTATAATAGCACCTAAATTATGTGGATCTTCTAAATGATCAAGTATTACCACTATTTCATCATTTATAACATCATCAAGAGTACCATATTCATAATCATCAACCTCAAAAATAATTCCTTGATGATTGCCCTTTTCCATTTCATCTAATTTTTCTTTTGTAAGCCAAACTATTTGTATATGTTTTTGATAAAGTAAATCTAATATATAATTATCTTTAAAATTTTTATATACATATGCTTTTCTAACATTTTCTTTTAATATTGCTTCCTTACAAGCATTTTTTCCATAAATTCTCAAATCAATCACCTACTATAAATTTCATTATTTCATTTAATCTTTGTTTATCACTATTATACAAGTAACCAATTAAAGTTTCAAGCCCTGTTGCTTTTTTATATGTAACAATATCAATATTTTTATTACTATGACTTTTATGATTTCTTCCCCTTTTAACAATAGTTATCTCTTCTTTTGTTAAAATATTATTGTTTAAAAGTTTTTCTAAATAATAGCACTGACCCTTAGCACTTACATATTTTATAGCTTCTTTTTGTAAATCTTTTACCTTGCATATTCCTTTATCTAAAAGATATTTTCTAATGTATAACTCATAAACAGCATCTCCTAAATAAGCAGTCGCAAGGACATTAGTATCTATCAAATGTTACTCCTTTAATATAACCATTTTTAACATCATTTATTATTACAGTTATTACTTTATCATAGTCAATTTCTCCGCCTTTTACTAGACAGCCTCGTTTTTTGCCTATTTCATTTAAGGTAACTATTATATCTTCATCTAAATACTCAGTATATCTTTCTTTATAAACATTAGGATAATACTTATAAAGTGTTTTTAATATATATTCAGCAACTTCAAATAAAGGTAATATTTCTTCTTTAATAGCCGTAAAACTAGCAAGATTAAAAGCCTGTTTTTCATCTAATTTTGGCCATAATATTCCAGGAGAATCTAAAAGTTCAATATCATTATTAACTCTTATCCAACTTAAATTTTTGGTAACGCCTGGTTTATTTCCTATATTTACGACCTTTTTGCCCGCAAGTCTATTTATAAGGGTACTTTTTCCAACATTTGGAATGCCAATAACTAAAACCCTAATTTTTCTTGATTTAAGTCCTGCTTTTTCTCTTTTTAAATTAAATTCTTTCATTACATTCATTGTTAAATTTATAAGGGGTTTTAAATTAGTGTTAGTATCTACTTTTAAAGGCAATACATTAAAGCCTTTTTCTTCATAATATTTTATCCATTTGTTTGTTTCTTTTTTATCACACAAATCATATTTTGTCATTATAAGTATTCTAGGTTTGTTTTTTATTATATCATCAGCATCTTTTAATTTTGAACTTTCTGGCATTCTTGCATCTATCACTTCATAAACTAAATCAATTAAATTCATATTTTCTTTAATTAACCTTTTAGTTTTGGCCATATGTCCTGGGTACCAGTTGATACTCGTAGATGGTAAACTTTTTGTGTTTTCATCCATTTTTTTATTTTTTCTCATTTCTCTTTTTTGATACATATCCATTTTAATCTTCACCTTCTTCTACATTCAAATATAA
>CAYXTH010000030.1:0-10341 GCA_964468025.1 uncultured Muribaculaceae bacterium
AAGATGTAGATGAAAAAGAACAAGTTAAATTTAGAAGTAAAAGATATACTTATGGCTTTGTAAATAATAGTCCATTTGATGTAACAACTAAAAAGGGTATTCAAGGATTTAATTATAGTTTTTTAAAGGCCTTTGCTAATAGTGCAAATATAGAAATAAATTACAAAAAATATTCTTCATATGAGAATTTAATGAATGATTTTAATGCTAATAACTTAGACATTATATTTAATAATACTTCATATGAAAACTACAAAATGGATGTTTATGATACTGTATCTGTTTATGATGAGTTAGTTAGTATTATTAGTGATAAAGAAAATAACCTTGTAATAAATTCAGTAAATTCATTAAGTGGTCAAACTGTTTTAACTGTTAAAAATAGTAAAATAGACTCTTATTTAAAGAAAAAAGGAGTAACCACAATATCATATGATAATATCAATGACTTAATAGGACATTTATCTGCAAATAAACTTGCGGCTATTGATTATTACAGTTATGATTATTTTATCAGAACTAAGATAGAAACATTTAAAAGTATATATACTTTTAATTTAGATGATGATTATGTTTATACTATACGTGATATTTCTGCAAATAAAACATTTTGTGATTACTTTGATTTTTATTTATCATTTACTGATAATAAAACAATTATAAATAATAGTTATGCAAAACTACTTAATTATAATGATAATAATCGTTTGATGGGTATTTTAATGGGAATATTATCTTTAATATTAGTTATATTTATAGTTATAATTATTTTGAAAATTATTAAACTAAGAAAAGATCATAATGCAAAGTTATCTAAAACGGAAAAATTGCGTTATGTAGATGGTCTTACAAGCTTAAAAAATAGACATTATTTAAATGACAATATTAAAAAATGGGATGAAAGTGAAATATATCCACAAGCAATTATCATAGTTGATTTAAATAATATTGCTTATATAAATGATAACTTTGGTCACACTGAAGGTGATAAAGTTATTATTGAAGCAGCAGGGATTCTTATAAATCATCAGCAGCCTAACAGCGAAATAGTAAGAACAAGTGGTAATGAGTTTTTAGTATTTGTTATAGGTATGAAAGAGAAAGAAATAATTTCTTATATAAGAAAACTTAATAAGGAATTAAAAAAATTATCTCATGGCTTTGGAGCCGCAGTTGGATACAGTATGATAGTAGATGAAATAAAAACTGTTGATGATGCTGTTAATGAAGCAACAATAGCAATGAGACATAATAAAGAAGAACGAGATAGTTAAATAACAGGAGGCTAATATGGCGAAGTTTGTTAAAAAAATATATGAATTAATTATGAAACCAGAAATGAAAATTTTACCAGGCCAATTAGCTTTTTTTCTTGTTCTTGCAATTTTTCCACTTTTAACTTTAGTAGGTTATATAGGTTCAAATATATCTTTGTTTTCAAATGCATTTACATCACTTATTGATGATGCCTTTCCAAAAGCAGTGGCAGATATTATTTTACCTTTTGTTACTAATAGTAAAATAACTGGTAATGTAGCATTTTTTATGATTATTGGTTTTATTTTAGTTTCAAATGGAACGAACTCTTTAATTATCGCATCTGATGAACTTTTTGATATTCCTAGTGATAATTATGTTAAAAGAAGAGTTAAAGCATTTTTTATGATAATATTATTAATGGCATTATTTATATTTACTGTTTTAGTTTTAGCGTATGGAAACGTTTTAGCACGTTTAATTATAAACCAAAGTATATTTGATAATGTTTCAGATAAATTATATTTCTTCTTTGTTTTATTAAAATGGCCGGTTGCTTTAATATTGATATTTTTTGCGGTAAAACTTTTATATACAATCGCACCTGATGATAAAATACCTAGTAAATTTATGAACCTTGGAGCATTATTTACAACATTTGGTTGGGCAATAACTACTGAAATATATTCATATTATATTGCCCACTGGGCAAATTATACTATGTTTTATGGCGGTATTTCTACTATCGTAGTTATGATGATTTGGATTTACTTTTTGTCCTTTATTTTAGTTTTAGGTATTGCAATAAATTCTAACATATACAATGAAGAAAAAAAGTATAATATGATAAAAGACGTACAAAATAATTAGTGGGTATATATTTACCGGTATATACTCACTCTTAGGCTACTAGTACCGATTTAAGAATTTTGTAATTCTTTAAGTATTAAGGTAATAATCTCCTTAAAGGACTATATAGTCCTTAAATATATAATGATAATGTAAGTGATATCTTTCCTGCATTATCATTTTTTTTGTTTTTTAACCTAGCTAAAGTAAAAAAAGTATAAATATAAAACTTATATTAAAATACCTTGCTTTAAAACATTAAATAGTGTAAAATTAAGGGTGGAAAATAGGTGATTATATGGGATTATTCTCAAAGTTTAAAAACATCATGAAAAAAGAAGAAAAAAAGGAAGTTGAATTATATGATAAAGGGCTTGAAAAAACAAGAAAAAATTTTTTATCAAGCTTAATAAACTTAAATAACAGTTATAAAAAAATTGATGAGGAATATTTTGAAAGACTAGAAGAAATATTTATTATGGCTGATATTGGTGTTAATACTGTAATGAATATTATTGATAAACTAAAACAAAGAGTAAAAAAAGAAAAAATTATTAGTCCTAAGGATTTGCAAGAAATAATAGTTGATGAAATGTTCATAATATATGTTAATAATGATATTATTGTAAATAAAATAAATTATAACGAAAATGGACCTACGGCAATATTATTTGTTGGTGTAAATGGAGCAGGTAAAACAACTACTATTGGTAAGCTTGCTTATAAATTAAAAAATGAAGGTAAAAAAGTTTTGATGATTGCAGGAGATACTTTTAGGGCTGGTGCTGTTGAGCAGTTAAATCAGTGGGCAAAAAGAGTGGACTGTGATATTGTATATAAAGAAAATGCTGATCCGGTAAGTGTTATGTATGATGGTATTTTAAAAGCAAAAGAAGAAAACTATGATGTGATTTTAATTGATACTGCGGGAAGATTACAAAATAAGGTTAATTTAATGAAAGAACTTGAAAAAGTAAATAAAGTAATTGGTAAATTGATAGATGGTGCACCTCATGAAACATTACTTGTAATTGATGCAACTACTGGACAAAATGGAATAAGTCAAGCAAAAAGCTTTAAAGAAATAACAAATATAACGGGTGTAGTTTTAACTAAGTTAGATGGAACTGCTAAAGGTGGTATAGTTCTTGCAATAAAAGAAAATACTTCTTTGCCTGTTAAATTTGTAGGTCTTGGCGAAGGTAAAAGTGATCTTAGGGTATTTGATATAGAAAAATATATATATGGATTATTTAAAGATATGGATGTGAAATAATGAAAGTAAATAAATATGGACTTATAGTACAACTTATATTAGTGCTTGCAGTAATAATTTTACTTATATTAACTGCTTTTGATAAAATGTATTTATACATTGCTGAAATAGTTACAGGTCTTGCTTTAATTACAATGGCATATAATAATCATACAGTATATAATAGAAAATATTTAACACTAATTTATATTATATTTGGTGTACTTGTAATCATAAATGGGAGTGTGGACTTAATAAATGGATGATATAATATATTTAGGTAATTTGTATGATTACTATGAAAGTTTACTTACTGAAAAACAAAAAAATTATTTTAAAGAATATTACTTTAAAAACTTATCTTTAAAAGAAATAAGTGAAAACAATAATGTAAGTAGGAATGCTGTTTATAAACAAATAAAAGAAGTAGTTAACAAGTTAAATTATTATGAAAAAAATTTAAACTTGTATGAAAAATCATTAAAAATAAAAAAAATAATAAAAAATTTAAAAGAAAAAGAAGAAATAGAAAAACTAATATAGGAGGAATAAAAATGTTTGGAAAAATTTTATATATAAGTGCGACTGAGGCAAAAGTTGCAGTACCAAGCAGTGGGGCAGAGGTAAATTTAATGAATATGCATGTTATTTTTGAAGATACCAAAAAGAAAATACTTGGTGAAGTAGAAGATGTTAGTAGTGAAGAAATTAAAATAAGGTTTTTGGGTGAAATAGTAGACAATAAGTTTGTTGGTGGTGTTATTAGAAAACCAACTTTTAACTCAAACATAAGATTAATAAATAGTGAAGAATTAAAATTATTAGTGGGAGAAAATAATTCATCATCATTAGTAATTGGTGAAAGCCCATTATATGATAATTGTACAATTAGAGTTGATATAAATGATTTATTTAGTAGCCATATGGCTATATTTGGTAATAGTGGAAGTGGTAAATCTTGTGGAGTAGCACGTATATTACAAAATGTATTTGCTAATCCTAATTTATTACCATTTAGATCAAATTTCTTTATATTTGATGCCTACGGAGAATATCACAATGCTCTTCAAACTATAAATCAAATTAACCCTAATTTAAATTTTAAATTTTATACTACCAACTTTAATCAAACTGATGGAGAAGTATTAAGCATTCCAATATGGCTTTTAGATATTGATGATATGGCTCTATTACTTAGAGCAGACAAACATTCACAACTTACAATAATAGAAAGAATGTTAAAACTTGCAAATATATTTGCAAGTAAAGACGAAATGGCAATAAAATATCAAAACCATTTAATTGCCAAGGCAATAATGTCAATATTATATACAAATCAAACATCAAGTAGTAAGAGAAATGATGTGTTTAGAATAATTGCTACTTGTAGTACAAATGAGTTTAATTTGGAAGCACCTGTACAAGGAATTGGATATACTAGAAAATTTAGAGAATGTTTTACAATTGATACTCAGGGAAATTTTCCTGAAAGTAACTTAATGACTGAATATATTACATCATTTATTGATGAATCTCTTGATAAGTATGAACCTACTACAAATGAATTTTATACTCTTGAAGATTTAGAAAGAGCTTTGGAATTTACTCTTATTAGTGAAGGCCTTTTAAACAATAAAGAAACATATTCAGATGCAATTACTTTGAAAGTTAGACTTCATTCACTTGTAATATCAGAAAATTCAAGATATTTGAGGTATCCAAATTATATTACAATGGAAAATTATATTGCCTCATTAGTTGCTTTAAATGGAAGAAAAGCTCAAATAGTTAACTTTAATTTGGAAGATGTTGATGATTGGTTTGCAAAAGTTGTTGTTAAAATATATTCTAGAATGTTATTTAATTTTACAAAGAGGTTAAAAGAAAGAGCTTCTATACCATTTCATATATTTGTAGAAGAAGCCCATAGGTATGTTCAAAATGATAGTGATGTTAGTTT
The DNA here is from genome assembly GCA_964468025.1 of uncultured Muribaculaceae bacterium. GTDB lineage: Bacteria > Bacillota_I > Bacilli_A > RF39 > UBA660 > Coprosoma. The sequence continues at coordinate 5,322 of CAYXTH010000030.1, forward strand.
AATTGGTTATAACATATTTGAAAGAATTGCCAAAGAGGGTAGAAAATATGGGGTTATTTTAAATTTAATATCTCAAAGACCGGTAGAAATATCAGAAACAGTTATTTCACAGTGTGCGAATTTTTTAATATTTAAACTTAACCATCCAAGAGATGTTGAATATATAGAAAAAATGCTTCCAAATATTTCAAAGGAAATTGTTGAAAAACAAAAGACATTGCAACCAGGAACTTGTATGGCCTTTGGAAAGGCATTTAAAGTGCCTACTATTGTAAGAATGCAAATGCCAAATCCTGAACCATCTAGTAGTAGTTGTGATGTCACTAGTAGTTGGCAGGTTAAACGGTGAAAAAACTTATAATATTTATAGGTGTAATAATACTTTCACTTATAATAATAAACCCCTTTCATTTTGAAAAAAAACAAGATGTAAAAAAAGAAAACACTATTAAGCTATCTTTTCCAAATGAAAAGATAGGATATGTAAATATTCATAACATTTATATAATAAAGGAAAAAGATTATTATATATTTACTGCAAATGTTACTAATTTAACTGCTGATACTTTGGATTATAAAAGCTTAATTGTAAATGCAAATAACAATATACTTACTGGTTATTTCGGGAAAAATATAGAGGCAAATACCACAAAAAAGGTTATTATTAAAACAAAAAAAGATTTATCAAATGTCAAAAAAATTTTCTTTGAATTAAAAAACTAAAAAATTTTTGGTTTAATTTAGTAATTTTTATGTTGCACATTTGAAAAACTTATGCTATAATTTTTATAGTAGTTAAGGTAGCGATATAGTTTTCGCTAAATTTTCCATAAGAAGGGGTTATTACTATGAAAAAACTTGTAATAATGTATGGACTACTAATTGGGTATATTCTTTTAGATACTATTATCTTAATGCCTAGTGATATACCATTTCATAATGAAATAATAAGCCCTGTAATATTGATAGGACTTAGTGGACTAGCCGTTTGGATGAGCAAGGATGATATATTAAGAATTACTGAAAAGAATGATAAATTTCAAAGTTTACTTATTGTACTTATAATGTACATTATTTGTTATTTTTTATCAGGTTTAATTTTTGGTTTTCAAAGGACACCATATTCAAAAGATATTGTTAGTATACTTACTAACTTATGGATTTTTGTGGGTGCAATTATTTTCCAAGAAATAATTAGAAATGCGATGATTAGGGCAGATAAAAAAAATGCAGTTAATTTTATTTTAATTACTATATTATTTATTTGTTTGAATATTAATTTTACTAATTTTATGGGACATTTTGAAACGTTTAAAACAACATTTATTTATATATCATCAATTATTATACCGTTAGTAGTAACACAGTGTGTACTTACATATTTATCATATATAGGTGGAATAAAATTTCCAATTGTGTATAGATGCTTTTTGATTATTCCAGAACTTGTTATGCCAATAATACCAAATTTTGATTGGTTTGCAACATCAATTGTTGGTGTAGTACTTCCAATGGTAACGTTTGTATATTTAAACTATGTACATGTAAAGAAAACAGAAAGATTATCAAGAAGAGCTAGTAAAAAATATAGCCCAGTATCTTATATTCCAGTATTTGCTTTTATTATAATTGCGGCAGGATTTGTAATGGGATTATTTAAATATCAACCTATTGCCGTAGTATCTGGTAGTATGTCACCAACATTTAATAGAGGTGATGCTGTTGTTGTAAGAAAGCTTACTAATAATGAAAAACATAAACTACAAAAGAATGATGTTATACAGTTCGTTAGTGGTTCAAAGTACGTAATTCACCGTATTGTTGAAATTAGCAATGATGAATATGGTAACGTTGTATATATAACTAAGGGTGATCATAATAATACAAATGATGCAACTCCAGTTAGTGTAAAAGATATAAAAGGAAAGGTATCATTTTCCATACCATTTATTGGTTATCCATCAGTATGGATTAGTGGTGCAATATAAAAAGGGGAGAAATGTATGAAACTAAAAAATGAAAACAAATTGATATTAAAACAGTGGGTTTGGGTCTTTTTTCTAATTATTATAGTCGCAGCGTTAGTTGCATCTATATGTATTATTGTAACTTCATTAAATAAAACAAGTTCCAAAAAGGAACTATATAGTTACACATATAACAGTAATTTAGATTATAAGGTTTATTTAAAACCAAACACATTCTTTAATTCTCAATATTTAGGAATGAACAAACAGTATATTTCGTCTTTAATAGATTATATTAGTGTAGATACTAGTTATACACTTCAAAGCACGAAGGAACTAGAATATACTTATGATTATGAAATTGTTGCGAATGTAAAGGGTTCATATCAAGCAGAAGGTAGTAAGGCAATTGAACTTTGGTCAAAATCGTACACTATTTCACCAATGGAAACAAAATCATTAACAGGGAATAAAATAAATATAAATAAAACTGTTAAGCTTGATTATAATCAGTATAATAAAATTATGAGTGATTTTAGAGATGCATTTGGTTTATCAATTGATTCATCAGTTGATTTATCATTAAAAGTTAATGTAATAGGGCAAGAACCTGGAAGTAATGAACAAACTTTAAAAGAATCGGAAACATTTGATTTAAATATACCACTTTTAGAACAAACAATTCAAATAAAACCTGATTATATAAACAGTGGTAGAGAGGTTGTATATGCTCCTGAAAGTTCTACTGGAAATATAAATATACCAATGCTTGTGATTGGAGTAGCATTATTACTATTATCATTAGTGTTACTTGTAAAATTATGGAAACATTTAGTTAAATTAACTAAGAAATCAGAATATGTAATTGAACTTAACAAAATCTTAAAAGAGTATGGTGATATAATCGCAGAATCTACAAATTTACCAGATTTATCACAATATGATGTTGTTAATATTAAACACTTCCGTGATTTAATAGATATTGAAGAAGAGTTAAGATGTCCAATACTTTATACTGAAATTAGAGAAGATTATGCTAGTTGGTTTATAATTATTAAAGATCAAACTGCTTATAAATTTGTTCTTAAACAAAGTGACTTAATTTCTTTCCAAAAATAAACTAGGGTTTCCTAGTTTTTAATTTACATTGTTTATTATAAATGATATAATGAAATTAACAAAACTATTGTTTTTTGTAAAAAATAGTATATATTTAAAAATAAAATTAAGGAGAGGTTATATATGAAATTAAAATTTAGAGCAGATAAAAGTGACTGGATTAAATTTGGTATATATGCAGTTATATTACTATATGTAGTCGCAATCGCAATACTTAATTTAGCGTCATTCGCATATGGTGATGTTGATCACTTAATACATGGACTTAATCCTATAAAAGCGTTTACTCCTGGCTACTTTGGATTAACTATGTTTGCTTATATAATTGCTTTAATTGCATCTGTGATGAGTGTGTCCGATAAATTTTTTGAAAGAGAAAAAGGCATTGGTATTTCTATGAAAGCAAAAAAAGAACATGGCTATTCAAAATGGGAAGATGAAAAAAATATGAAAAAGGAACTTACTTTAGTAGAGGCAATCTCGGAAAAATCTGATGCTGCTGGTATTCCTTTAATAAATGATGGTAAAAAATTATGGTGTGATAATGGTGAATATCACAATCTAGTTATAGGATCAACTGGTAGTGGTAAAACTGAAATGCTTGTACTTCCAATGATTAAATTGCTTGCTAAAAAGGGTGAATCAATGATTATTACTGACCCTAAAGGTGAAATCTATGAACAAAGTGCTAGGGAATTAAAGGAAAAAGGGTATAATGTGATTGTTTTAAATTTCCGTGATCCTCAAAAAGGTAGTGGATGGAACCCACTAGCAATGCCATATGAACTGTACCGAAGTGGTAATAAAGACAAAGCAAATGAACTTGTTGATGACCTTGCTGCAAATATATTATATGATGAGGCTGCTCAAAGTAATGATCCATTTTGGGAAAAAACATCAGCTGATTATTTTTCGGGAATTGCTTTATCACTTTTTGAAGATGCAAAACCTGATGAAATAAATTTAAACAGTATTAATACATTTACTACTGTTGGTGAAGAAAAAAGTGGACCAACTACTTATGTAAATCAATATTTTAATGGTAAAGATCATAACTCACCTGCCTATATAAGTGCATCTTCTACTATAGTTGCACCCAATGAAACAAAAGGCTGTATACTAGCGGTATTTAAGCAAAAAATAAGATTATTTTCCGCAAGAGAAAATATTTCTGAAATGCTTTCACATAGTGATTTTGATATGAAAGATATTGGTATTAAAAAAACAGCGGTATTTTTGGTTATTCAAGATGAAAAGAAAACATATCATTCGTTAGTTACTATATTTTTAAAACAATGCTATGAAACACTAATAGATGTTGCACAGGCAAATGGGGGTAAACTTCCATATAGAACAAACTTTATATTAGATGAGTTTGCAAATATGCCACCACTTAAAGATGTAACTACAATGATTACTGCGGCTCGTAGTAGGCAAATTAGATTTACGTTTATTGTCCAAAATTTTGCCCAGTTAAAACAAGTATATGGTGAGCATGATGCGGAAACAATTAGAGGTAACTGTGGTAATATTATTTATTTACTTAGTACTGAACTTGCATCATTAGAAGAAATTAGTAAGCTATGCGGTGAAGTAAAATCAAAAGAAAAAGATAAGACCGCATCAACGCCACTAGTTACAGTAAGTGATTTACAAAGATTTCCAAAATGGTCTGTAATCGTTATTAGATGGAGAATGATGCCATTTAAAACAAAATTAACACCTAACTTTAAAATGAAAAAGGAAAACAGTTGGGGCAAAAATTATGAAAAAGCCGATTATCCATTTAGAGAAAAACATGAAGTTCACGTTTTTGATTTAAAAGGTTATGTTGATAAACAAAAGGAAGAAAGAATAAATAAGTTAATACAAAGTAATTTAGGTGATAAAGTAGACACATAAATTGATGTGCTCTACTTTTATTTTACTAAATT
>CAYXTH010000031.1:0-9916 GCA_964468025.1 uncultured Muribaculaceae bacterium
CTTCACGTAGTTATGGAAGATGTAGATAAAATGATAGTAGGAGAAATAGCTGATATTAAGGATAATATTGCTTATATAAACTTACTAGGAGAGATAAAAGATAATAAATTTGTTTATGGTATCATAAAAAAACCATCATTTGCTGCTAGGGTAAAATTAATTTCAAAAGAAAAAATGCCAATGATAATTAGCATTAATAGTTATAAGGAAAATAGAGATGTTTATATTGGAGAAAGCCCTATATATTCAGGTGTTAAAATAGGTTTTAATATAAATGATTTCTTTGCTAATCACTTTGCTATATTTGGATCAACTGGTAGTGGCAAATCTTGGGGTGCCGCAAGGCTTATTCAAAGTATTTTTGATAAGCAAGTATCAATTGCTTATCGAGCAAGTATATTTATATTTGATGCATATGGAGAATATCATAGTGCTTTTGAAAATATTAGTAAAAAAGTACCTGAAATATCTTTTAAAGCATACACAACAAATACAAAGTTTAGTGATACTGAAATATTAAAAATACCATTATGGCTTTTAACTACTGATGATATTGCACTTCTTTTAGACGCTACTAGTCCAACACAACTTCCAATATTAGAAAAAGCCTTAAAATTAGTTAGTGTATTCGCAAGAGATGAAGAAGATGTTAGAAAACAAAAAAACGATATAATCGCAAGGGCTATATTAGATATTTTATCAAGTGGACACTCTTCTGCTCAAATAAGAGATCAAATATTTTCTATTTTAACAAGTTATAATACTAAGGACTTGAACTTAGAGGCTACCGTTTACCAACCTGGTTATGTAAGACCTTTAAAACAGTGCTTAGTAATAGACGCTAGTGGTAAAATTAGAGAAATTGAACTGCTTACAAATTTTATTAGGACATTTTTAGATGATACTATTGAACTTTCAATGCCTGATGGATCTTATAAATATGGTCTTGAAGATTTAAAAACAGCACTTGAATTTGCTTTAATATCAGAAGGAGCACTTAATAGTGATAAAATATATGAAGAAACTAATGTCCTTAAAGTAAGACTGCAAGCTTTAATTAACAGTAATTATTCTGTTTATTTTGACTGCCCAGATTACGTTAGTAGAGATGGCTATATTAAACAATTGCTTTCAGTAAATGGGGGTAGAAAGGCTCAAATAATTAACTTTAATATAAACTATGTTGATGATAGATTTGCTAAAACAATAACTAAAATATATTCTAAAATGTTATTTGAGTATGCGAAAAACTTAGAAAGAAGAGCATCACTTCCATTTCACATTATTTTAGAGGAAGCCCATAGATATGTTCAAAATGATGATGATGTTAATATAATTGGTTATAATATTTTTGATAGAATTACCAAAGAAGGTAGAAAATATGGTGTTTTATTAGGGCTTATTTCACAAAGACCAAGTGATTTATCGGAAACATCAATATCACAGTGTAGTAATTTCTTAATATATAAAATATTACATCCAAGAGATGTAAATTATATAAAAGAAATAGTACCAGATATTACTACCGCAACGATTAAAAGATTACAAATATTACAGCCTGGTAATTGTATTGCTTTTGGTAGTGCATTTCATGTACCAGTCTTGGTTAAATTAGATAAACCAACACCACCACCATCAAGTAATAGTTGTGATGTAAGTGCAAACTGGTTTATCGATAGAAAGTAAAACTATTAGGTATTTTCTGATAGTTTTTTTCTTTACATTTAATCATATTTTTGATATATTGTATGTATAAGAATAAGGGGCATAAATATGAAAAATAATATGGATGTTGAAATTTTAAAAATAGATAATTTCCAAGAGCCAGATACATCGCTACTCGGACTTGATAAAGAAATTAAAGATAAACGCAAAAAAAAGAAAATAATTAAAATATTTATTATTGTATTTATAGTTATTTTTTTAGTTTTGTTAGCTCTTTATGGCCCATATAAAGGGTTTAAAAATTTTATAATAGATAGCTCAATAAAAAATAATTCTATTTCATTTGTCAGCATTTTATATGGGACTGATGCAGTTAATGAAAGATTAAATAAAGATTATATAAAAGAACCCACTGAAAATACTAATCCTGATTTAATTACTATAAATAACACAAATAAAAAATCAAAAGTAATTTTAATAGATAAAAAAAGTTATTTAGTAAAGATATATAATCCTAGTAAAATAGGACTTGGTACATCAAACAAGTTAAATATAAATGCTTCAAATATAAAAAATAATAGTATTCAAGGTATTTTGATTCAAGATAATAAAATAGTTTTTGATAATTCATTTGCTAATATAGGTGGTGGAATAATTGGCTTTAATAATGATAATAAACTTATTTTAGGAAAATATACATCATTAGAAAGTATAAATAAAGGTATAAAAAATGCCATAGAATATGGACCCTTCTTAATTATAAATGGCAAAAAAACAACTATTGGTGGCAATGGTGGTTTTAAAAAAGGACCTAAAAGTTTAATTGGTCAAAAAAAAGATGGTACGGTACTATTCTTTTACCTAGAAAACGCTACTTTAAACGATTGTATAAACATGTTAGAAAAATATAAGGTTTATAATGGGGCAAATTTACCAGTAGGAGAAAACAGTATAATTATTAAAAATGGAAAAATAAACACTAAAAAAGTTAGTAATGCAGTTTCATTTACCATAGAATACTAAAAAACTTATATACATATATTTACAGTGTAAAAACTAAAAAAATTTATTTATGTTTTAATTGGTGTTAAATATGTTATAATTTGATTAAAGGTAAGGTGAAAATATGGCGAAACATAAGAAAAAAAGAAAAGGATTAAAAGCGTTTACAATTTTATTATTACTTTTACTTGTAGGTGCTGGGGTATATTTGTATTTGAATAAAGATGCTTTTGATAAAGCAGTAAAAAAATTACCTGTTAAAACTTTAAAAATAGTTGATGTAAATTCTAAAACAAGGCCTTATGCGGTAATGATAAATAATAATCATAAGGCTTGGCCACACGCTGGTCTGCAAGATGCTTATATTAGTTATGAAATAATTGCCGAAGGTGGTATCACTCGTATAATGGCTCTTTTTAAAGATCAGGATACTGAAAAAATAGGGTCTGTAAGAAGTGCAAGACCATATTATTTAGATTATGCTTTGGAAAATGATGCAATATATGCACATTTTGGATGGAGTGATGACGCTAAAAGTGATATTGGAACTCTTAACATTGATAATATTAATGGGTTAACTGATAGTGATGCATTTTGGCGTGATACTACTTTAAATAAACCACTTGAACATACTGCATTTACAAGTATGGCTAAGCTTAAAAAAGTTGCAAAAGAAAAAGGCTATACGCGTGATACAAACAAAGATTTATTACTAAAATATAGTATAGATGAAATTAGTCTTAAAGATAAAGAAGATGCTATAAAGGCTGATAGCATTTATATTAAGTATTCATATTATACTGATACATCTTATGAATATGATAGTGAAAATAAAGTGTATAAGAGGAGTATGTCAAATACTGCTCACACGGATGCGATAACTGGCAAGCAATATACTGTTAAGAATATTATAACTTATCAAGTAGAAAATTATAGTTATGATTCTTATGGTAGACAAAAATTAAATAATATCGGATCAGGGGATGGATATTTTATTACTGATGGTTATGCAGTTCCAATTACTTGGGAAAAAGATAGTAGAAGTAGTCAAACTGTTTACAAATATAAAGATGGTACTGAAATAAAGGTAAATGATGGTAATACATTTATTCAAATACAACCAGATGGCCAAACACTTACCATAGATGGTACTGATGACAACCAGTAATTTGCCAAATAGAAAAAAATGTGCTATAATGACAAAGTATTTGAGGTGAATTGTGATGAATAGTCAAAACGACTTACAATATATAAATATAGTTAATGATATTATAAATAATGATGAATTTTTAAAAATTAAAGATATTGAGCACCACGGGATTACTCGTTATGACCATTCGGTAAAGGTATCATATTATTCTTATAAAATTGCTAAGGTACTTAGACTTGATTATATACAAGTTGCAAGAGGGGGGCTATTACATGACTTTTTTGTAAGTCCAAAAGAGCGCAGCAAAAAAGAAAGATTTGTTTCGGTGTTTGTACATCCAAAAAAAGCTGTGGAAACTGCAAAAAGTAATTTTAGTTTGACTAAAAAAGAAGAAGATATGATAAGAACTCATATGTTTCCAATTAACTTGGCGGTGCCAAAGTATTTGGAAAGTTGGGTTGTAAGTACCGTAGTTAAGGTTGTTGCGGTAAACGAATTTTCCGCTAAATGCTCATTTAAACTTAAATATGTATACAATATGATGGCATTATTTATGTTAGGAATTATGAAATAGGAGAAATGAAATATGGAAAGAACTTATATTATGACTAAGCCTGATGCTTATAAAAGAGGTTTAATTGGAAAAGTAATTACTAGAATTGAAGAAAAAGGGTATAAAATTACTAATATGAAAATGATGAATTTAGATGAAACGATTTTAAGAGAGCATTATGCTCATATTGTAGATAAACCTTTTTTCCCAGAAATTATTGAATTTATGACATCTGCTCCAGTAGTTGGAATGATTGTTGAAGGAGAAGGATGTATTAGTGGAATGCGTACTTTAATGGGACCTACTAATCCTGCAAATGCAAATCCTGGAACTATTAGAGGAGATTTTGCAGTTACTGCCGGTGAAAATATTGTACACGGATCTGACTCACAAGAAAATGCAGAAATTGAAATTAAAAGATTTTTTGGGTAAGACTTTATATCTTACTTTTTTTATGCTATAATTAGTTTGTGTTCCAGTAGCTCAGCAGGATAGAGCAATTGCCTCCTAAGCAATAGGTCGGAGGTTCGAATCCTCTCTGGAACGCCATTTTTTTTTACAAAAAAACTGCCAAAGCAGTTTACATTTCTATAAAGAATTTTTTATACCATACAAGGAATACATAAACATTCCATATTTTGCGGCAATTATTTTTCTTACCATTATAATGATCATCTAATAATTTATTTATTTTTTTATTATCAAAAAACTCACTTGTCCAATCTTCATTAAAAATATTTTTTACAATATTATAATATTTATCTGTTTTAAACCATTTATAAATAGGAACTGGAAAGCCTTTTTTTCTTCTCTTATACCATTCTTCTGGTATATATTTAGATGAGGCTTTTCTTAAAATATATTTGGTAGTATTATGAGTAATTTTATATTCAGTAGGTACTTTGCTTGCGACTTTAAATACCTCTTTATCTAAAATAGGCACTCTAAGTTCTAAGGAATTAGCCATACTCATTTTATCAGCTTTAAGTAAAATATCATTGGGAAGCCAAAAATGCATATCTAAAAATTGTTTTTTAGTAACATCATCTTTATCTTTAACCATATCATAATATGGTTTAGTAATACTTTGATAAGTAATATCAGTTTTATACTTATTAGTTAAAATATTATTAGCTTCTTTATTGTTAAATACAAAAGCACCACCAATATAATAGTCTTCTACCTTACTTCCACCTTTAATTAAGAAGTTTTTACCGTGAAAACTAGGTAAGAGAGTAACAATAGTTTTAAAAAATTTTCTTATAAATAAAGGCAATTTTTTATATTTAAGTAATAAATCATCTTCCTTATAATCTAAATAACCGCCAAATAATTCATCTGCACCTTCTCCTGATAAAACTACTTTTACATCCTTACTTGCAAGTGCGGATAAGAAATAAAGGGGAACTGCTGATAAATTAGCATTGGGTTCATCAGAATAATACTGCACTTTATCAATACTATTAAAAAAGTCATCTGAGTTAATTAATTCACTTTTATTTTCTATACCAAGCATATCAGACAATTCTTTCGCAAAAGGCACTTCATTAAAGTCTTTAAAACCAAATCCAACAGAAAATGTTTTATCAGGTTTTAAATAAGATGCTACATAAGAAGAATCTATACCACCTGATAAGTAAGAACCTATTTCAACATCACTAACAAGATGTACGTTAATAGAAGATGTGATTGCATCGTCTATTTCTTTTGTTAAGGTATTAAAATCTTCATTAGTACTTTCAAATTTTATTTCATAATATTTATTAGTATTTATATTTTTACTTTTCATATCATATATAAAATAATGACCGGGTAAAAGTTTATAAACACCTTTAAAGAAAGTTTCTTCAAATACTGATGTTTGAAAAGTTAAATAGGATTTTAATGATTTTTTATTTAATTCTTTTATAAAATCAGGATGTTTTAGTAAACTTTTAATTTCAGAAGCATACATAAATGTATCATTAAATATTCCATAGTAGAAAGGTTTTTGACCAAAGTGGTCCCTTGCTCCAAATAACTTTTTATTTTTTTTATCCCAAATTACAAATGCAAACATACCTCTTAATTTATCAAGGATTTTTTCACCATATTCTTCATATCCGTGCAAAATAACTTCGGTATCAGTTTTTGTTTTAAATATATGGCCTTTTTTTATTAAATCTTCTTTTATATTTTTAAAATTATAAATTTCACCATTAAAAGTAATAATCATAGTATCATCTTCATTACTAATAGGTTGTCTTCCACCTTTAAGGTCAATTATAGAAAGTCTTCTAAAACCCATCGCAATATCATTATCGGTATAATAACTTTCATCATCAGGTCCTCTATGAGCAATTGCATCATTCATATTTTTAATAAATTTTTTATCTTTTTTATTTATATATCCAGTAAAACCACACACGTTACATATTCCTTTCTTTGTCAAAATAATTAAGCACAATTTCAGTTTCAACTTCAAGTGGGTCAATAAAATTATTATTTAAATTTAAATCTTTTTTAATAACTGAAAGCTCAGTACATCCTAATATATAAGCGTCTACATTAGCATTACTAATAGTATTATTCCATAAGTTCATAGAAACTTTTTTACCGGTTTTTACATAGTCATAAATTAAACTCATAACTTTATTTTGATTAGGTAAAATATATTCTATATTATATTTTGAAAGTTCATTTTGGTATAATCTTGATTTTATTGTACCTGTAGTTGCGAGAAGCATTACTTTTTTAAACCCTTTATCATAAACATATTTTACAGTGTCATTTACCATATTATTTATCGGTATACTAATGTTTTTCTGTAAATCTTTATGGAAATAACATGATGTATTACAAGGTATAACAATCATTTTGCATCCTAATTTTTCTAGCAATTTACAGTCTTCAAGTAAATAGGGATAAGGACTTTCCTTAGTATTATCTAAAATATAAGACGTTCTATCAGGAATGCTAGAATGACTTAGTAATATAATATTTAAATGTTGTTGATCTTTATTTGCTTTTGTACTTTTAGTAATAAGTTCATATAAATAACTACTCGCAAGTGGGCCAAGTCCACCTACAATGCCTAAACTATCTTTCATTTTCCGCCTCCGGTGGATACATTTTGTATCTTTTATAATCTTTAAAATAAATTCTATTTGTCCAAAATAATCTGTATAAACTATTATCGTTTTTGTTTTTTAAAGTATAACTATATTTTTTTTCTTTAATAAGTTTTAAGGCTTCTTCTAATGATTTTTTTGATGTGTATTTTTTAAGTACACCTATTGGAACCGCAAGCCATAAATGTTTATTAGTATTATATAATACATCTTTATCTAAGTTTAAAACATAGTCATCAACAAGGCATTTCGCAAGATTGCATCCACAGGCTGTAGAAAAGTAACTACTTCTTCCTTGCCTTATATTTATTTCAAACAGTTTATATTTTTTATCTCTATAATCATATTTTAAGTCAAAGTTAGAAAAACCAATATAATGAATCTCTTCAAGGAATGATTTAATTTTTTGATAAAGTTCATTATTACCTTTAGAAATAATTGCTTTATAATTGCCAATACCATAAGGTGTGTGTTCTTCTAGTATACACTGACCAAGACACATCATTTTAACTTTACCTTCTTTATTTGAGTAACAGTTCATTACCCACATACTGTCATCATTTCCAGGTATAAAATCTTGTATAATAATGTTTTTTCTGTAAGTAGTAGAGTATATTGCATCTACAATTTCTTTAACTTCTTCTATATTATATAGTTTATAACTTTTTTCTTTTAAAGGAAAATTAACTTTAGAATATTCTGTGCTACTTGCTGGTTTTAGGGCAACTGGAAAATCAAAAGGGATATTAATATTGTTTTTATTTTCATATGTGATGTTATAAGTGGCAGGGTAGTCTAAGTTATATTTTTCACATATTTCATAAAATGAAGATTTATCTTCCAATTTATCTTTTAATTCTTTATTCATAAAAGGCAAGATAAATCCATCCAAGTTTTCTTTGTTTTCGAGAATTAAATCAGTGTACCACTCCGCACAAGATATTAAAATAAATTTGTCTTTGTTTTTGTATGTTTCTTTTATGTTATTTAACGTTTTTAAGAAAACATTTTTATCACTTAAATTTTCTATAATAATTGTATCCATTATTTTACTATTTTTTGTTTCTTTTAATGCCACTTTACCAAGTGCTAGTGACTTAATTTTATATTCATCATAAAATGAACGAGCAATACCATAAGCGTTTGCGTCAGTTCCTAAAATGATTGGTAGTATTTTTTCTTTCATATATTTCACCCATTTAATTATATAATAAATCATATTATAAAGCAATAACAAAAGGCTTATAAAGCAAGGAAATAAGTATGTAAACAAAATGTAAATGTATAGAAAATGTAAAAAAGAATGTAAAAAATATATACAAAATTTGAAGAGTGTGCTATAATACGTCTTAGGTGATTGAAGATGCTTGATACTTTGAAAGTTACATTAAATACGAATGAAAATATATCGGGTGAAGTTAAGGAAAATTTAATGGAACTTATTACTATATTTGTTAAAACTTTTAAGGATGTTGATTTAACGAATCTTAATAATAGGCTTAAAGATTTGAAAATTAAAATAGAAAGCAAATTTTTAGTTCGTATGCCGTGTAGATATAATGCATTTACAAACGAAATTTTAATCAATGAAGAGATGCTTAAAAATAGCGATGCTAGGCACTGGTTAATGCACTGTCTTCTTGGTGTGATAACGGGAAATGAAAATAGATATGGATTTACAACTACTGATAATAAGATGATTGCTTTATGTGAAGGCTATACCGAGATACTTACTAATTATTTAGTAGGTGATGTTGATAATAATTATTTTACTGATGAAATTATTATGACTAATTTAATTAGTAAAGTAATTGGTGAAGATATACTTTTTGAAGCATATTTTAATAACAATTCTGAAATGATTTTAAAAGCGATGATAGCGGCGGAGGGTAAATAATGACGGAAAAACTAATAAACAGTATGGATGAAAATTTTGAAACAACTAAAAACGAAAGTAGGGCGTCTTCAATTGGATTTCTTCAATCTCAAATTGCTGCTATGTATCCTAGTTTAATAAATCATGGAAGTTTATTTTTCTTTGAACCTTACTATTTTGAAAAAGAAAAAGTAGATATAGTATCCCTTGAAACTGCAAAAAAAGAGTTTGAAGAGTTGAAACAAGCGAAAGTAGAAAAGACAAATGCACTTTAAAAGAGTGCTTTTTATGTTAAAAAGTTAATTTTTTTGAATTTATATTGTTTTTGAAAATTGGTAAGAAAAAGTGTTCCAATTTCAAATATTGATAAAATACAAATTTTAAAAATTGGTATGCAGGTTTATACTAATTCTAGGTATTATATAATGAAATACTTTGATTTTTAAATAATTTGTACCAAATTTAAAAATTAGGGTGTTTTTTTGTATCAAAAATTAAAAATGGTGTTAGTATAGATATATATAGACACGAAATTTCGAACAATATGGTATAATATCAAA
>CAYXTH010000032.1:0-9625 GCA_964468025.1 uncultured Muribaculaceae bacterium
AGTATTATTTTAGAACTTATACAAGCCACTAATAAAAGAAGTAGGGTATATGATGATGTTGTAAATAATCCTGATTTAATAATTAGTATTATAAAAAAATCATTTGCTTATGCCAAATTTTATGGTAAAAGTAAAGTAGAAGAAAGTGATTTAATTGAGGCCTTGAAAAATAGTGATAGAATTTATTCTTTTAGTAGTGAAAAGGCAATTAGGAAAGTGAAAACTTTAAAACCTGTAAAAAGAGGAAATGTTATTCCGTTTTCTAAATATTAAAAAGTATTCAAAATTTTTATCAATATATTTTTTCATACCTATTTTATAACTGAGATAGGTATTTTACTTATTTAAAATGTCTATATACTTGGGCTTTTCTTTTGGTTATATTTTATACCATATTCCCATAAACTTTTTTAGGTGATATGATGTTTAAAAAACTAGAAAACTATATACTAGAAAATGAATTCCAAATAAATATTTTAAGTGGTAAAATAGATGTTATAAATTATATTGATATAGATCATTTTGATAGTAATAAGATACTAATAAAATATAAAAACGGTACTATTATAATAAAGGGGGAAGACTTAATTATTTCAAAATTACTTACTGATGAAATACTAATTATAGGAGAAATTAAGTCGTTAGAATTTGTATAGTAAAATTGCCCTAAATGTAAAGGGTAAAAATATAAATCGTTTTATAAAAAAACTTACTAATAAAAAAATAGATATTTTAACACTTAAATATATAAATAAAAATGAAATAAACATTATTATTTATAATAGAGATTTAGAAAAAGTTTTAAAAATTAAAAGTATATATGATGTATTGGAAACTGATGTATATGGTCCATTAAAATTAAAAAAAATTTTAAAAATAAACATTCACCTAATAACTATTTTAATAATAGTTTTTATAAGCTTTATACTTTTAACAAATATGATATTCAAAGTAGAAGTTATTCATACTGATAAAGATTTAAGAGATTTATTGATTTGTGAACTAAAAAACTACGATATAAAAAAATATTCCTTTAAAAAAAGTTATGATACAATTACAAAAATAAAAAAAGAAATATTAAATAAATATCCAAATAAAATAGAATGGCTTGAAATAGAAAATACTGGCACAAAATATACAGTAAGAGTAGAAGAAAGAGAAAAAAAACCTTTAAAAAAAGAAAATGTAAATAGAGATTTAATTGCGAAAAAAGATGCAGTTATTAAAAAAATATATGCGAAAAAGGGAGAAATTGTAAAAGATGTTGAAATGTTTGTTAAAAAGGGAGAAACTATTGTAAGTGGTAGGTTATATGTGTATGAAAAAGAAAAAGGTCAAGTACATGCGATTGGCAAAGTATATGGGGAAGTGTGGTATGTTCTTAAAATAGATTATCCATTTATATATTCAGAAGAAAAAGAAACTGGAAATAAAAAAGAAAATTATGTTATTAAAGTGTTTAATAAAGAAATTGATTTGAGTAAAAAACATTATAAAACAAAAAAATATGAAGAAACTAGTATATTATCTCATCCGTTATTGCCTATAAAATTTATCTATCAAAAACAAAAGGAAACAAAAGTAATAAATGATGTTTTAACATTTGATCAGGCTTTAAATAAAGCACAAGATACTTTAACAAATAAAGTAAAAAACAGATTAAAAAAAGATGAATATATTATTAAAAGTAAATATTTAAAAAGTAAGGTGCTAGAAAATACTATTGAAGTAGAGATGTTTTTTTCAGTATATGAAGACATAACTGATTATAAGGAAATTAAAGACAATATTTTATTGAAATAATAAAGGATTTATACTATAATAGTTTTAAAGGCAAGGAGAAAAAGTATGAATCATTTTGAAATATTTAATGAAACTGATGAAAAAATAGATATTAAAGATATAGAAAATTTATTAAATTATGCACTTAAATATAAAAAATTAGATAATGTAACATTTAATGTTATATTTGTTGATAATAAAACTATTAAAGAAATAAACAAAAATTATCGAAATATAGATAGGGAAACTGATGTTATTAGTTTTGCTTTTGAAGATAATGAAGAAATTACTTTTGAATTTGGGAGGTTACTTGGAGATATATACATATCAGTAGATAAAATGAGAAGTCAAGCAAAAGAATATGGACATGGTGAAAGAAGGGAATGTGCATTTTTAACTATTCACGGTCTTTTACATTTGCTTGGTTATGACCATATGACAAAAGAAGATGAAGAAGTAATGTTTAAGGAGCAGGAGATGATATTAGATGGCTTTGGTGCGACGAGATAAATTAAAACAAAAAGGATTTAAAAGATTTATAAATAGTTTTGGTTACGCTATAAATGGTTTTGTATATGCGTTTAAATATGAACAAAATATACTTGTACATACCCTTGCAACAATATTAGTAGTTATTTTGGGTATTGTTTTAAATATATCACAGACTGAGTGGTTATTTGTATTTTTAATTATTGGGCTTGTAGTTGCAACTGAGCTTATAAATACTAGTATAGAAGCAGTAGTTGATTTAATTTCACCTGATGAACATCCACTAGCTAAAATTGCCAAAGACACTGCGGCAAGTGCGGTTATGGTATTTGCTATTGTTTCGGTGCTTATTGGAATATTTATATTTGTTCCTAAAATAATAGAGGCATTATTATGAAAAGTGGATTTGTAAGTTTAGTAGGTAGACCAAATGTTGGTAAAAGTACACTACTTAATAGTATTTTAGAAAGAAAAATTGCAATTACATCGAATAAACCACAAACTACAAGAAATGTTATACAGGGAATTTATAATGAGGATGATATACAAATTGTTTTTGTAGATACTCCTGGTATTCATAAACCAAACCATAAATTAGGTAAAATTTTAAATGAAGGCGCATATTACAGTATAAATGATGTTGATGTTATATGTTTTTTAGTAAATGCTAAAGAAAAACTTGGTACTGGTGATAAGTTTATACTTGAAAAAATTAAAGAGGTAAATAAACCAGTAATACTAGTTATCAATAAAATAGATGGCCTTAGTAATGATGAAATATTTAAAAAAATATTAGAATATAAAGATTTATATGATTTTAAAGAAATAGTGCCAGTATCTGCTTTAAAGGGGAAAAATATTTTAGAACTAATTAAGGTGCTTAAAAATTATTTACCAGATGAAATTAAATATTTTGATGACAATACTTTAACAAATAAAAGTAATGCTTTTATGATAAGTGAGCTTGTAAGAGAAAAAATACTTAATTTAACTCATCAGGAAGTTCCACATTCTATAACTTGTGTTACAGAAAGTATTATAAAAGATAAAAATAAAAGAATTATAAATGTTATGGTAGTTGTTGATAGGGATTCGCTTAAAAAAATAATAATTGGTAAAAATGGAGAAATGCTTAAAAAAATAGGTACGCTCGCAAGACGTGATATTGAACAATTACTTGGCACTAATGTTTATTTACAATTATATGTAAAAACTATTAAAAATTGGCGTGATAAAGAAAAGTATCTTTCTGAACTTGGCTTAAATGACTTTGAGGAATGACCCATGAGAATTTGTTTATAAGGTTTTAATGAAAGATTTGAATAAGTATTTAAGTATGGATAATCAATGCACATAATTTTGTAAGTTGTATTTGAATAATAATGTTCAATGATATATTAAGTAAGTATTTAGAAAATATGGAAAGGTGTTTTCCATTATATATGATGGTATCCTGATTATATTGCTTTTATGTATTATATAGATGAAATTATAAAGGAAAATGAATATAAAGTTAAAAAAAATACCATTATATAAATGGGTGATATAATGGAAAAATTACTTTGGGATTTATTTAGAAAAACAGGTAAAATAGAGTATTATTTAAAGTATAAAAATTATAAAAAAGGAAGATAATTATGGAAGAAGTAGAAGGTATTATTATAAGTACTGCTTGTTATAGTGAAACTAGTAAGATACTTAATATTTTGACTAAAAAATATGGTTTAATTGGAGTACTCGCAAAAGGCGCTAGAAGTTTAAAAAGCCCACTTAGGAGTTTTACTGATAGACTATCATATGCTAATTTTATGATTAAGTATAAAGAAGATAAACTTTCTATTTTAACTGAAGTTAATATAATAAATCCTTTTAAAGAGATAAGGAAAGATATAAACAAAATAAGTTATTCTACCTATTTATTAGAACTCGCTGAGGGTGTATGTCGTCAAAACAATAGTACTGATGTTTATGATTTATTAATTGCTACTTTAAAAAAAATAGAAGAAGGTTTTGACCCTTTGATTTTAATGAATATATTAGAGCTTAAATATTTAGATTATTTAGGTGTTATGCCTGTTATTGACAAATGTACATCTTGTGGAAGAAAAAACGGCATTGTAACTTTATCAAGTTTTAGAGGTGGTTATGTTTGTCAAAACTGTTATAAAGGGGAATTTATTGTATCTGATAAAACTATAAAGTTGGTTAGAATGTTTTGTTATGTTGACATTTCTAAAATTAGTAAACTCGATATTAGTAAAAACTCTAAGATTGAGATAAATAATTTTTTAGATGATTACTATGATAGATATACGGGACTTTATTTAAAAAGTAAAAATTTTATTAGAAATTTACAAAAAATAAGCTAAAAAAGCTTGTTTTTTTGTTAATGAGTATGGCCTTTTAGACCATATTTATTGCTTATTGGATCTTTAAATAAGAAATTTTTAGATGGTAATAAGGTTGATACCATATAAAAACCAAATACAATAAATATACCTATACAAGATATATATTTGATGAAGAAAGTTACTTCTTCTAAGTTAATTACATAGCTAAATGATACTTGAGCCAATATAATCGCGATATAAAATATTATTATATCAATAACTAAATATGATTTTTTAGTAAATAACTGGTATGTGTAAAATAAAAGTGGTATAACAATAATAATTATAAGAAGACTTATTAGTTTTGCACTAAAATAGTTTCCATTCATTCCATATATAAATCCATCATATAGCCCGTATAAGAATGTTGGAGTAAGTGCTATTTTAATATGTTCCCACGTGCTTTCATTTACGGCTGCAAATAAAGCAGCTACTTTATTATGTTTACTAATTTCATATATAAAATGTAGTAGTGTTCCAAGTATTGCTATAACTAATATACTAATTATCACATGATCACATCCTTATTACAATTTTATCATATATTTATTTATATGGTATTATTATATTATTTTGATATGTCAAAATTTGTAAATATAGTAAAGTGTGTATTTATTTCTATAATAATTTTAATTTTAATACATATATTTTTGTATAAGGAGGAAATAGTTATGGAAACACTTAAAGTAAGTACAAAATCAAACCCTAATTCAGTTGCGGGGGCACTTGCAAATGTATTTAGAGAAAAAGAAGCTGTTGAAATACAGGCAATAGGAGCAGGTGCACTTAATCAGGCAATAAAAGCAATCGCTATCGCAAGAGGTTTTGTTGCTCCTAGTGGTAAAAATTTAATTTGTATTCCGGCTTTTGCAGATATCATTATTGATGGGCAAGAGCGTACTGCTATTAAGTTAATTGTTGAGACAAATTAACTTTTTTTGTTAAAAAAAGGATTTCGCAAATTTATCTCGTATCATATATATAGAGGCAACTATAAGGAGAGTGATATTATAATTAAATTTATTATAAGTATTATATCTTTAATAACTTTTAAAACTACCAGTATATATGGTGTAAGTGTAAATAATAATGAGATATATGAACTTAATGGTAAATATATTTATACAGGAGATAATCCAAATAATTATATTTTATATAATAAAGAATTATGGCGTATTTTATATTTTGATAAAGGCATTAAAATTATAAAAAACGAAAGCCTAGGCAAATTTCCTTTAAAAGATTTTGATGTAAATAATTATTATGAAAATGCATCTATTATAACTACAAATGATTTTTTAAACACTATAAAAGTAAGTGAAAACAAATATGAAGAAAATATTGATTTTTATGGTAAAAAAACATTTATAAAAACAAAAGGTGCTTGGACAAGTGATGGATGGTATTTTGGAGATACTTATTTTCCTGATGTTGACACATATAATTATAAATTTGATATTTTTCCTACTATATATTTAACTAATGTAAAAACTTTAAAAGGAAAAGGGACACCTTTAAATCCATACACTTTAAATTTTGATTAAACATTTACTGTACAAATTCTTTTAAAAATGGTATAATTACTTAGAGTTTGGAGATGAGTGTATGTTAATATTAGCAAAAGCAATAATGGCAGTAATGCTAGGCTTTGTATCAACAGTTGTCTTTGGCTATTTTGTTGTTAAATATCTTAAGAAAAAAAGTTTAAGACAAAATGTTAGTAAGACACTAGGAGAGAGACACCTTGCAAAACAAGGAACTCCAACTATGGGTGGTATTATGTTTATTATACCAACTATTATTATAATGATTTTATTAAAATTAACAGGTAAAATTGATTTAACGCCTAATTTATTTATTGTTATGTTTGTCTTTTGTACTTATGCCTTGCTTGGGTATATTGATGATATGCTTGTTATAAAGAAAAATAATAATAAAGGTCTTTCAATATTTTCTAAGGCCTTTATGCAAGTAATTATTGCTTTGGTATTTTTCTACATCTATATAAGCAGTGGTAATGACCCTATACTTGATATTCATACACTAGGGATTCAAATCAATTTAGGCTGGGCCTATGGTATATTTTTACTATTTGTTTTACTTGGTGGTAGTAATGCAGTTAATATTACTGATGGTCTTGATGGTCTTGCGGCAGGGCTTTCTGCGATTGCGTTTTTCGCATTTGGTATTATTACCTTTGGCTCGCCTTGGGCTAATGGTTATGAGGGAGTTGCAATATTTTGCTTTGTTTTAGTAGGAGCGTTAGTTGCGTTTCTTGTATACAACTCATATCCTGCAAAAGTATTTATGGGGGATACTGGTTCACTTGCTTTGGGAGCGGCTCTTGCAAGTGTTGCTATTATATCAAACCATGAAATTACCTTGATTATTGTCGCAGGGGTATTTATTATTGAAACACTTAGTGTTATTATACAGTTAATTGCTATTAAAAAATTTCATACTAAAGTATTTTTAATGGCTCCGCTTCATCATCATTTTGAAAAGCTTGGTTGGAGTGAAGTTGACATTGTTAGAATGTTTTGGACAGTGGGCTTAGTGCTTAGTATGGCTGCCATAGGATTTGGCGTATGGATTTAGGAGGAAAAGAATGACAAAAGAAATAGAAATTAAAGTTGAGGGTAAAGAGTGGCAAGATGCTTTAAATAAGGCATTTAACGACAAAAACAAAAAAGCTAAAATTGATGGTTTTAGACCTGGTAAGGCGCCAAAAAATGTTTTTATTAAACATTATGGAATTGAATCTTTATACATGGATGCTGGTGATTTAGTTTTAGAGGGTGCTTATTCTAAAATGCTTGAAGAGGCAAAAGATATATTAGATGATGTAGTCGCAAAACCTGATGTTCAGTTAAAAAATGTAGATGAAAATCATATTGAATTTAAGTTTGTTTTAACTTTAAAACCTGATGTTAAATTAGGAAAATATAGGGGCCTTGATGTAAAAAAAGAAAGTGCAACTGTAAGCGATAAAGAGGTTAATGATGTTATTGAAAATATGCGCCAAAGATATGCTGAGGATGTTCTTAAAGAAGGTAAATTGAAGATGGCGATGTTGCCATAATTGATTTTGATGGTAGCATTGATGGTGTACCTTTCGATGGTGGTAAGGGTGAAAATTATTCTTTAACTATCGGTAGTAATACTTTTATTCCTGGTTTTGAAGATCAGTTAATTGGTTTAAGTGCTGAAGATGAAAAAGATGTTGTAGTAACATTCCCTAGTGATTATCACGCAAAGGAATTACAAGGGAAAGAAGCCGTATTTAAAGTTAAAATTCATGAAGTTAAAGAAGTTCATGTACCTGAACTTGATGAAGAATTTTTTGCTGATTTAGCAATTGATGGTGTTAATAGTAAAGAATCTTTAATTAAAAAAGTTAAAGAAGATATAGCTGAACGCAAAAACATGGATGCTGAAAATAAATATGTTGATGCATTACTTGAAAAAGCGTGTGAAAATATTGAGGTTGAAATTCCCGAGATTATGATTGAAGAAGAAAAAGATCGTATGATTAGTCAGTATGCACAGCATTTAGCACAGCAAGGTATTACATTAGAACAATTTTATAAATTTACTGGTTCTGATGAAAATGCTTTAAAGGAGCAAATGACTGAAGAAGCCGAAAAAAGAGTTAAAATGCGTTTAATGCTTGAAGAAATTGCTAAGCAAGAAAAAATTGAAGTAAGTGAAGAAGATGCTACTAAGGAAGCCGAAAAAATGGCTGAAAGATATCAAATGGAACTTGATGAGTTCTTAAAAGCATTTGGTGGTACTGATATGATTAAGTATGATTTAAAAATGAGAAGAGCTATGGAAATTTTAAAGGAAGACTAGTTCTTCTTTTATTTTTTTGATATAATTAAAGTAGGAGGCTAGTTAAATGAATAAGGGATTTACTTTAATAGAGTTAATTGGTACTATTGTTATTTTAGCGGTTATTAGTTTGATTGCATTTCCATCGGTTGTTAATCTTTTAAGTCAGTCAAATAAAACAGTTGATGATAAAACTAAGGATTTTATATGTGCTAAGGCAGTTGATTATGCAAATGAAAATAAAGATGATTATAGTAATTCATTAACAGTTGCAGACCTTATGAATAAAGGTTATCTATCTACATCCATTGTTTGTGGTAATTGTGAACTAGCAAATGATAAAATTACTATTGCATTTGACGGCACTAAATATAGTGCTACTTATACTGAACAGGAGGGTGAAGATTGTCCAAGCCAATGCAAATAAAGAAATTTACTTTGATAGAGCTTTTGACAGTTATTGTTATTATCAGTATAATTGCCATTATTATTCCTGTTATAAATGGTGCGTTAAACAGTGTAAATGAAAAATTCTTTTTATCAAATATATAAAATTATCAGGTACAAAGACAAGCACAGATTCATATGGCACTTTCAAAACTAAATTTCCATTATATTAGCTTCTAACTTTAATTAATAACTTTTTATAGTAGGAACACTTGTGAGAAATATATTTAAATAATTTATAATATTTAGAGTAAAAAACACTTAGGGAGGCTTAGGTGTTTTATAGTGTAAATATACTTGACTGTATATGTTTATATCGGTATAATTAAGGTAGTAAAGGTGATAAAAAATGAAACTATATTTAATTAGACATGGAAAAACATTATGGAATGAAAAAGATCTTTTACAAGGAAAGTCAGATATTCCATTAAGTAAAGATGGTATTGAAAAAGCAAAAAAATTAATAACTTATTTTAAAAATAAAAAAATAGATATGTGCTTTTCTTCACCACTGGAAAGAGCGTATATGACTGCTAAAATAGTGTTCCCAAACTTAAATGTTATTAAAGAAGACAAAATAATAGAAAGAAATTTAGGAGAATTTGAAGGTAAAAGCCACAAAGAAATAGTTTATATGAGTTTTGGAATTATAAATTAAATAGCAATTATAAGAAAGTAGAGCC